>JACQTL010000184.1 GCA_016210805.1 Actinomycetota bacterium
ACCCTGGCCTTCTTCGAGACCCATGCGACCCTGGACGTCGAGCACGCGGCCGCCGAGCGGGCCATCGTCGAGGACCTGGGGCCGGGGCGCGAGGATGATGTCCTTCAGGCGACCTCGTCGGCGCTCGAGGCCTGGTGGGGGTTCCTCTCCTCCGTGGACCGCGACTCCTGAGGGAACCCGCGGCGGTCGTGCTCCCACTTGAGCTGGCCGCACGCGGCGTCGATGTCCCGGCCCCGGGTGTCCCGCACGGTGACGTTGACCCCCCGCGACCGGAGCACGCCAACGAACCCGGCCATCCGCTCCGGCGTGGTCGGCTGGGCGGGGCTCCCCGGGATGGGGTTCATGGGGATGAGGTTCACGTGGGCCCGGAGCCGGCGGGCCACCCCGGCGAGCAGGTCGGCCTGCCGGTCGTCGTCGTTCTCCCCGCGGATCATGGCCCACTCGATCGACGGCCGGCGGCGGGTCCGGTCCCGCCAGAAGGCGACGGCGGCCTCGACCTGGCGCAGGGGCCACAGCCGGTTGGGCGGGACCAGCCGGTCCCTGAGCTCGTCGTCGGCGGCGTGCAGGCTCACGGCCAGGCCCGCCTGGGGGTGCTCCGCGGCCAGCCGCCTGATCCCGGGCACGACGCCCACCGTCGACACGGTTACGTGGCGGGCCCCGATCCCCAGCCCGGCCGGGTCGCCGATCCGGCCGATCGCGCCGAACGTGTGGCGCTCGTTGGCGAGCGGCTCGCCCATGCCCATGAAGACGACGTTCGACAGGCGCCGGGGGGTGGTGTCGGGGAGCTCCCGGGCGGCCCCCCTGGCCCACCGGACCTGGGCGGCGATCTCGCCGGCGGTGAGGTTCCCCTGGAGGCCCATCTGCCCGGTGGCGCAGAAGCTGCAGGCCATCGCGCATCCAACCTGGGACGACACGCAGACGGTCACCCGGTCCGGGTAGCCCATCAGCACCGCCTCGACGACGTGGCGACCCCCCAGGCGGAGCAGGGCCTTCCGGGTCGCGCCGCCGTCGGCCAGGCGCTCGGCGAGGACCTCGACCTCCGCGGGGAGCTCATCGGCCAGGCGGGCCCGGAGGCCTCCGGGGAGGTCGGTCATCTCCCCGTAGCCCACGGCTCGTCGCCACAGGCCCGCATAGACCTGCCTGGCCCGATAGGCCGGCTCGCCCCACGAGCCGAGCACCTCGCCGAGCTCGGGGAGTGACAGGTCGAGGACGTTCATGCCTCCGAGCGTACCCGAGGGGGGCGGGTCGCTCGGATCCCGCTCAGAACCGGAGGGCCTTCCACACGTCCTCGCCGCGCTCGTGGAAGTCGATGCTGTTCCACCGCTCCCGGTACCGGGGCTTGATGCGGAACAGCCGCTGGATCAGGTTCCTGTGCCCGTTCCGGCCGACCGACCGGATCACCGCCTCCATCCGGGCCTCGCGGAGGCGCTGCTGGAGGCTCAGGTCTCAGGCGGGGTGGGTGACGATGGGCGAGAACGACACTCGGGTTCCTCCTTCCGCCTCCATCGTCTCAGGAACCGGGCGTTCCGCTACACCCCGGCCAGCTCGCGGAGGTCGGTGCCCTCGTCGGCCAGGGCCTCGGCGTCCGCCTCCCGGCCGATCAGCTTCTTGGCCCGGCGGACGTCCCGGCCCCGGTTCACCCCCGCGGCCATGACCAGCCGGCCCGCGCTGAGTGAGAAGGCCACGAACGACCTCTCCTCCACGCTCCCCCTGATCACCAGGCGGTCCCACTCCGAGGCCACCCCGACCACCTGGAGGTTCGCCTCGTACTGGTCCGACCAGAACCAGTGGGGGTCGGCGAACGGCTCCCTCTCCCCCAGTATCCCCGCAGCCGCGGCGACCCCCATCCGGATCGCGTTGTCGTAGTGCTCGACCCGCACCGGGCCGAAGAGCGGGTGCCGGTGCCGGGCCACGTCCCCGGCGGCGAAGACCCCCGGGGCGGTCGTCTCGAGGTGGGCGTCGACGAGGATCCCGTCGTCGACCTCGATCCCCGACCCCTCGACCGGCTCCACGTTCGGCCGGACCCCCAGCCCGACGACCACGAAGTCGCAGGCCACCCGGTCCCCGCGCTCGTTCGTCACCGCCCGGGCCCGCCCTCCCGTTCCCTCGATCGCGGCCACCGGCGAGCCCATGTGGAGCTCGACGCCGTGCTCCCGGTGGAGGGAGTCGATCGCCCGGCCGACCTCCGGGCCCAGGGCTCGCTCCAGGGGGACCCCGAAGACGTCCAGGGCAGCCACGTCGAGGCCCATCGTCCGGAGCGACGCGGCCACCTCGGCCCCGATGAACCCCATGCCGACGACGCAGGCCCTCGACCCCCGCCCGGCAGCCTCCCGGATCCGGTCGGCGTCCGGCGCCGTGCGGAGGTCGAGCACGCCGTCCAGGTCGAGCCCGGGGATGGGGAGCCGCCGGTTCCGGGCGCCCGTCGCCACCAGGGCCCGGTCGAATTCCACCCGCTCCCCGTCCGCCAGGACGACCTCGCGCGACCGGACGTCGAGGGCCACGGCGCGGGTGCCGAACCGCGTCTCCACGCCCTGCTCCCCGTACCAGCTCGCCGGCCGGACCAGGACCGAGCCCAGGTCCCGCTCTCCCCTCAGGTACTCCTTGGAGAGGGGCGGCCGCTCGTAGGGGGGGAGCGGCTCCTCCCCGATCAGCACGATCCGGCCGTCGAACTCCCTCCGGCGGAGCTCGCCGACCGCGGAGGCGGCAGCGAGGCCCGCCCCCACCACCACGATGGCGCCGGGACCGACGGGCGCCACCTAGGGCGAGCCCTCCGTCCCGACCTGTATCTCGTCGCCCTCCACGCGCACCGGGTAGGTGCGGACGGGCTCGGGGGGAGGGCCGGCCAGGACCTCGCCGGTCCGGAGGTCGTAGGTCCCCCCGTGGCAGACGCACACCACCGTGCCGTCCTCCAGGTCGCCGTCGGCGAGCGAGCAGGCGTTGTGGGTGCAGGTGTCGTGGAAGGCGAACCACCCCGCCTCCGTCCGGGCCACCGCCACGGGCTCGCCGTCCACCTCGTAGGCCCGCAGCCCCCCCTCGGGATGGTCGCCAGCGCTCCCCACCGTCCGGAACTCCGTCATGCCGCCTCCTCCTTCCGCTCTCCGCTCGGGACCCGAGCTTCTATCGACAACGATCGTACGTGCAAGTATCTTCCCCCCCCGGCCGGGGTCGCCTCACTTCGGGGTCCGCCGGACGAGCCGGCTGGGCAGCTCGGGCCGGAACAGATAAGTGAGCCCGAGCAGCGTGTAGAACGCGGCCAGGAGGAGGAGCCCAACCCGGAACGAGACGGGGAGCATGGCCGGGATGAACGCCCCGGTCACCCAGGCCAGCTGGAAGGCCACCTCGTAACGCACGAACACCCTCCCGTGGTAGCCGGCGGGGGCCGAGCGCTGCATCAGGCTCTGGAAGGCCAGGCGCCCGAACTCGGTGGCCGCGCCGACCAGGGCCGCGAAGAGGGCCAGCACGGGCAGGGCGAAGAACGAGAAGGCCAGGAGGGCCGCCCCGCCCGCCGCGACCAGCGAGGCGAGCACGACCGTCTCCTCCCGGAGGGTCCGGGGCAGGCGGGGGGCGACGAAGTCGCCCACGACCGTCCCGATCATGGCCGAGGCCATGAGCACGGCCAGCCAGTAGGCCGGCTCGGGGCTCCGCCGGAGGGCGAAGGCCAGGAGGAAAAGCAGGAACCCCGCGGCGGCCCGCAGGCCGGTCATCCCGGCGCCGGCCACGGCCAGCCCGGGGACCCTCCCCAGCCCGGTGGCCTCGCCCTGCGTGGGGATGTCGTCGGGGCGCTCGAGCCGGAGGACCAGCATCGAGGTGACCCCGTACACGATCGCGGCGAGGTACAGGGTCGCCGTGGCCCCGCCCAGCTTGAGGAGGAGCAGGCCCGGACCGATGGCCAGGAGCGGACCGACCACGGCGATCCTGCCCAGCCAGGCGTTGGCCCGCAGGAGCCCCTCGTGGGACTCGGCATAGGCCGCGGTGAGCCCGTTCTTGGTGACCGCGTGGGCCCGAGACAGGGCCAGGATCAGGAAGGCCGCCGGGAACAGCACGAAGGACTGGACCCGGGGCGCCGCGTAGATCGCGACCAGAGCCCGGACCGCCGCCGACCCGAACGAGAGGGCCCGGCGGAACCCGCCCCGGTCGAGCAGCGGGACGAGCATGGGCGCCGCGATGGCCAGGGGTGCCATCGTGAGGGCCAGGTACAGGGCGACACGGGTCTTGGCCTCATCGACCGGGATCGAGAAGAAGATCGAGTCGGCCAGGGCCAGACCGACCAGCGTGTCGCCGGCCACGCTGGCCATGTGAACCAGCGCGTAGTCCTCCAGCGGGTCGTCGGAGGACCACATGCGCCGGAGCGGCCGGGTGGCCCGGGCCAGGCCGAGGACCACGAGCGCGCCCCAGGCCCGGCGGGGGCGACGCGGGGTGCCCCGCCCTCCCCCCTCCTCCCTCACCGCCTACCCCCCCGTGAGGAGCCGCTCCCGGAGGAGGTCCTGGGCCAACTTCGGGTTCGCCGCCCCCCCGGACCGTCTCATGACCTGCCCGACCAGGAAGCCGATCACGCCCTCCTTGCCGGACCGGAACTGCTCCGCGGGGCCCGGGTTCTCGGCGAGGACCTCGTCCACGATCGCCCCGAGCGCGGCGACGTCGGAGACCTGGCGGAGCCCCCGTTCCTCCACGATCTGCTCGACCGACGCCCCTTTTGCGAAGGCCTCCTCCAGGGCGGCCTTGCCCCCCGCCGACGAGATCGTGCCCTCCCCGACCAGCCTGACCAGGTCGGCCAGGTGCGCCGGGGTCACCTTCGATCCGGAGAGCTCCACGCGGTGCTGGTTGAGCAGGCCGGCCAGGTCCTGGGTCATCCAGTTGGCCGCGGCCCGCGGATCGGCTCCCAGGCGGACGGCCTCCTCGAAGAAGTCCGCCCACTCGGTCGACCCGGCCAGGACCCGGACCTGCGCGGGGGGCAGGTCGAAGGCCTCGGCGAACCGGGCCCGCCGCTCCGCCGGGAGCTCGGGCAGGGAGGCCCGGATCTCCTCGATCCAGGCCGGGTCGGGCTCGAGCGGGGGGATGTCGGGCTCGGGGAAGTACCGGTAGTCGAAGGCGTACTCCTTCGAGCGGAGGGGGAGCGTGCGCCCGGCGTCCTCGTCCCAGTGACGGGTCTCCTGGACGAGGGGCGTCCCCTCCGCGAGGGCGCGCCGCTGCCGCTCCTCCTCGAACAGGAGGGCCCGCTCGACCGACCGGATCGAGTTCATGTTCTTGATCTCCACCTTCGTGCCGAGCTCGGCCGCCCCTCGGGACCGGACCGAGACGTTCGCGTCGCAGCGGAGCGAGCCCTCCTCCATCCGCACGTCGGACACGCCCAGGGCCAGCAGCGTGGCCCGGAGCTCGGTCAGGTAGGCCCTGGCCTCCTCGGCCGAGCGGACGTCGGGCTCCGACACGATCTCGACCAGCGGGACCCCGGCCCGGTTGTAGTCCTCCAGGGCGTACTCGGCCTCGGCGATCCGCCCCGTGGTCCCGGGATGGACCGTCTTGCCGGTGTCCTCCTCGAGGTGGACCCGCGTGATGCCGATCCGCCGGGTCCTTCCGTCCACCTCCACGTCGAGATGCCCCCCCACGCAGAGCGGGAGGTCGTACTGGGAGATCTGGTAGTTCTTCGGCATGTCCGGATAGAAGTAGTTCTTCCGGTGGAAGAGCGAGCGGGGGGCGATCTCGCAGCCCAGGGCCAGGCCGATCCGGATCGCGTACTCCACGGCCTTCCGGTTGGGGACGGGGAGCGATCCCGGGTGCCCCAGGCAGACCTCGCAGACGTGGGTGTTGGGCGGCGCCCCGAACTCGTTGGGGCAGCCGCAGAACATCTTGGTGGCCGTGGAGAGCTCGACGTGGCACTCCAGGCCGATCACGGTCTCGTGGGCGTCGTTCGAGGCCATCGGCCGAAACGATACCGGGTTCCCGCGGCGGGCCGGCCGCCGCCCTCCACGCCGGCGGTCAGCCCGCGGCGGCCTCCAGGAGAGGTGGGCGGGTCGTCCATCCCAGGTCCTGCTCGAAGGCGTGGGCGGCGCGCAGGACCGTGGCCTCGTCCAGGACCTTCCCGGTGAGCTGGAGCCCCACCGGCAGGCCGCGCTCGTCCACGCCGCACGGGACGCTGATCGCCGGCACGCCGGCCAGGTTCGCGGGGATCGTGAAGACGTCGGACAGGTACATGGCCATCGGGTCGTCGGTCCGCTCGCCCAGCCGGAACGCCGTGGTCGGCGAGGTCGGCGACAGGAGCAGGTCGAAGGACCCGAACGCCTCCTCGTAGTCCCGGATGATCAGGGTCCGGACCTTCTGGGCCTGGCCGTAGTAGGCGTCGTAGTAGCCGGCCGAGAGGGCGTAGGTGCCGATCATTATCCTGCGCTTCACCTCGTCGCCGAACCCCTCGCCCCTGGTCCGGGTCATCATGTCCACCACGTCGCGGGGGTCGTCGGCCCTGTGGCCGTAGCGCACGCCGTCGTACCGGGCCAGGTTGGACGAGGCCTCGGCCGGTGCAATCAGGTAGTAGGCGGAGAGCGTGTAGCCGGCGTGGGGGAGGGTGGCCTCGCCGATCTCGGCGCCCAGCGCGGCGAGGCGGTCCACGGCCTCCCCGATCCGGTCACGGACACCCGGCTCGACCCCCTCGCCGAACCCCTCCTCCAGGACCCCGATCCGCAGGCCCCGGACCCCCTCCTCGAGCGTCGCGGCGAGGTCCGGCGGCGGACCTGGGAGGCTGGTGGCGTCCCGGGGGTCGTGCCCGCCGATGGCCGACAGGAGCGTCGCCGCGTCGCGCACGGTGCGGGTGAAGGTGCCCACGTGGTCGAGCGACGAGGCGAAGGCGATCAGCCCGTACCGGGACACCAGGCCGTACGTCGGCTTCATCCCCACCACCCCGCACAGCGCGGCGGGCTGGCGGACGGAGCCGCCCGTGTCGGTTCCCAGGGCCCACACGGCCTGCCCGGAGGCCACGGCGGCCGCCGAGCCCCCCGAAGAGCCGCCGGGCACGGCGTCGAGGTCCCAGGGGTTGTGGGTCGGGTGGAAGGACGAGTTCTCGGTGGAGGAGCCCATGGCGAACTCGTCGCAGTTCGTCTTGCCGACGAGGACGGACCCCGCCGCCTGGAGGCGGGCCCAGGCGGTGCAGTCGTAGGGCGGCACGTAGCCGCGGAGGATCTGCGAGCCGCACGTCGTCGGGATCCCCCGGGTGGCCAGGACGTCCTTCAGGGCCAGGGGGATGCCGGCCACCGCGGAGAGGGTCTCCCCCGCCACGCGACGCCGGTCCACCTCGGCCGCCCGTTGACGGGCCTGCTCGGCCGTCACGGCGAGGAACGACCGGACCCTGCCGTCGACGGCCTCGATCCGGGCCAGCGACGACTCGACCACCTGGCCGGCCGACCCCTCCCCCGAGGCGAGCCGTGCGGCGATCTCGTGGGCGGGGAGGTCGCAGGGTTCCCGGGGGTCGCCCACGGCCGCTACTCCATCTCCACGATCCGGGGAACCCGGAAGCGATGGTCCTCGACCTCCGGGGCTCCGGCCATGGCCGCGTCGTGCGGGAGGCACTCGTCCGGCTCGTCGGCCCTGAACACGTTGGACCTGGGGACCGCGTAGGCGGTGGGCGGGACGTCCTCCGCGGCCACCTCGCCGACCTTGGCCGCGTGCGACAGGATGTCCGGGAGCTGCCGCGACAGGCGCTCCTTCTCCTCGCCGGTGAGGGCCAGGCGGGCCAGGCGGGCGACGTGCTCGATGTCGATCTCGACCGGCATGCCGGACAGTGTAGTGGGCGGCCCCGGGAGGGAACCGCCCGGAGCGACTCGGCCGGGCGGGGCGGTGCGGTCAGCCCGCGGTGGCCACGACGGTCGACTCGACGGCCTCGGCGCCCGGCAGGTCGATGACGAACGTGGTGCCCTCGCCCGGCGCGCTCCGCACCGACACCGAGCCTCCCATGTCCTCGACCAGCCGGCGGACGATGTAGAGCCCCAGGCCGGTCGAGGTGGCCCGGGACCGGGGAGCCTCCAGCCTCCCGAAGCGCGAGAACAGACGACCCAGGAGCTCCGGCGGGATCCCGGGCCCCTCGTCGGCCACGGTGAGCCGGACCCGGGGGCCCGCGCCCCGGGCGGCCAGCGTGACCGTGCCGCCCTCCGGCGAGTACTTGATCGCGTTGTCGATGAGGTTCGCCAGCACCCGGCGGAAGTAGTCCTCGTCCACCGTCACGGCCAGCCCGGGCTCGTCGACGGCCACCTCGATCTCGTGGCGGGTGGAGAGGATCCGGGACTCCTCGGCCATCTCCTCGAGCATGGTCCGGACCTCCACGCGGCACGCCTCGCCCCGCCGGTGGACCCCGGCCTCGACCTCCGAGACGGTGAGCAGGTTGTCGATCATCCTCCCCAGGCGGGTGCTCTGCCGGTCGACCACGGAGAGAATCTCGCGACGCTCCGTGGCGTCGATGTCGCCGTCGTGCCGGATCAGGGTCGACACGAAGCCCTTGATCGCCGTGAGCGGCGCCCGGAAGTCGTGCGACACGGTGGCCAGCACCTCCTCCCGGATCCGCTCGATCCCCTCCAGCCTCTCGACCTCAGCTCGCTCCTCCCGGACGGCCTGGGAGAGCTGGTCCATCAGCTCGGCCCTGTGGAGGGCCACCGCGCCCTCGTCGCCCAGGGCCTGGGCCAGGGCCAGGTCCTCGTCGACGATGCGCCGGCGAGCCCGGAAGCCGGCCACCAGGATCCCGACCCGGACCTCCTCGAGGAGGAACGGCACGGCGAGCAGGGCCCTGGTCCCCCTGGGGATCGTCCGGGCGGCCCCCTCGCGGGGGATCATGTCCAGGTCGGGCACGGCGAGGACGCGGTGCTCCTCGAGGGTCCAGGCCAGGGGCGGGACGTCTTCCAGGGCGTAGCCGTCCCGGGAGACGTAGGGTGGGCGGCCGAAGGACCGCTCGGGGAGCAGGCGGTCCCGGGCCGGCTCCCAGCGGAAGAACGTTGCCCCGTCCGCCCCCAGGGCCCGGCGGGACTGGGCGAACACCTCCTCCAGGACCTCCTCCCGGGAGAGGGCCCGGGAGAAGCTCCTGGCCACGCCGAGGAGGTCCTCGATCAGCCTCTTCTGGCGCCGGCCCTCCGAGACGTCGCGGAGGATCGCGGAGTACCCGGCGGTCTCTCCCCTCTCCCCGACCACCGCGGCCATGGCGATGGAGACGTCGACGCGGGTGCCGTCCCTGCGCAACCGCTGGGTCCGGACCTGGGGGAGGACCTCGCCCGCGGCCATGCGCCGGCGGAGCTCGGCCCGCTCGGCCTCGAGCTCCGGAGGGACGTAGGGCAGGGGCCGACCGAGGACCTCCTCGGCGGTCCAGCCGAGCATCCGCTCGGCTCCCCGGTTCCACATCGTCACGATGTCGTCGAGGTCCACCGCCACGACGGCGTCGGGCGAGCTGTCGAAGAGCAGGCGGTACGTCGAGGCGGCCGCCGGGGATGCCGTCCCCGGCGGCCGGGCGACTCGATCCAGCGCAGGTGCCTCCAAGGCCGCTCCGATCCGTGGCCGCTACCTAGGTCTCGGTACGACTTGCTACCGGCTTGAGGGCTTCAGGCGGCGGCGGAACTCGGCCTCGTCGATCACCTCGACGCCGAGCTGCTCGGCCCTGGCGAGCTTGGATCCCGGGCTCTCGCCGGCCACCACGAAGTCGGTCCTCTTCGACACGCTGGATGCGACCCGGGCCCCGGCCGCCTCGGCGGCCAGCTGGGCCTCGTCGCGGGAGAAGTGCTCCAGCCCACCGGTCAGGACGATGGTCTTCCCGGTGAGCGGTCCCTGGGCCGGCGCCGCCTGCGGCTCGTCCTCCACGCGGACCCCGGCCCGGCGGAGCTTCTCCACGAGCCGGCGGTTGCCCGGGTCGGCGAACCACTCCACGACGCTCCGGGCGATCACGGGCCCCACCCCCTCCACCGCGGCGACATCCTCCTCGGAGGCGGCGGCCAGGGCGTCGATCGAGGGGAACGCCCGGGCCAGGAGCTGGGCCACGGTGGAGCCGACGTGGCGGACGTTCAGGCCGACCAGGAGGCGCCAGACCGGTCGGTCCTTGGACACCTCGATCCCGGCCAGCAGGTTGGAGATCTTCTTCTCCTTGATCCCGGGGAGCTGGGCGAGCTGCTCGGCGGTAACCGAGTAGACGTCGGCGGGGTCGCCCACCCACCCGAGCTCGAGGAGGAG
>JACQTL010000185.1 GCA_016210805.1 Actinomycetota bacterium
CGAGGGGTCGGTGATGCTGCCCCTGGGCCAGCCCCGCGTGCGGGCCGCGGCCCCGCACGAGGCCAGGGGTCCCCGGTTCCTGGCCGGAACGGGTCGGGGGCGGGTCACGGCCGAGTACGCCATGCTCCCCCGGTCCACCGCGGTCCGCACCTCGCGGGAGGTGGCCCAGGGGAGGCCGTCCGGGCGGACCCAGGAGATCCAGCGCCTGATCGGGCGGTCCCTCCGGGCGGTCACCCGGCTGGACGGCATGGGGGAGCACACGATCTGGGTGGACTGCGACGTCCTCCAGGCGGACGGGGGAACCCGGACTGCCTCGATCACCGCGGGATACGTGGCCCTGGCCCTGGCCACCCGCCGCCTGGTCGAGGAGGGCATCCTGCCCAGAGACCCCCTGGAGGAGCCGGTGGCCGCCGTGTCCGCCGGGATCGTGGAGGGGGCCGCCCTGCTCGACCTGTGCTACGAGGAGGACGCCCGCGCCGAGGTGGACTTCAACGTGGTCATGACCGCGTCCGGCCGGCTCGTCGAGGTCCAGGGCACGGCCGAGGGCCAGCCCTTCGGCCGGGAGGACCTGGACTCGCTGCTCGACCTGGCCTCGGACGGGATCGCCGACCTGGTGGCCGCACAGCGCGGCGCCCTGGGCGGCTGACCGGCCCGTGCCCCTCCCGGAGCGCCTGGCCCTGGCCACCAGGAACCCCGGCAAGGTCCGGGAGATCCTGGAGATCTGCGCCGACTGGCCGGTGGCCTGGCACACGGCGCTGGACCCCGGCGCCGAGGGGTCGTGGCCCGAGGTGGAGGAGACGGGGTCGTCCTACCTGGAGAACGCGCTGATCAAGGCCAGGGCCGTGGCCCGGTTCCTGGGGGAGCCGGCCCTGGCCGACGACTCGGGGATCGAGGTCGACGCCCTGGGCGGGGCCCCCGGCATGCGCTCGGCCAGGTACGCGGGGGAGGGGGCGTCCGACCGGGACAACCTCGATGCCCTCGTCCGGGCGGTGGCGGGGATCCCGCGGTCGGGCCGGACGGCCCGGTACCGGTGCCTGGCCGTGGCGGTGCTCCCCGACGGCACGGAGGTGTGGGCCGAGGGCGTCTGCGAGGGGACCCTGATCGGCGGGCCGCGGGGCTCCGGGGGGTTCGGCTACGACCCCGTGTTCGTCCCGGAGGGCTGGGACCGCACGATGGCCGAGCTCTCTCCCGAGGAGAAGAACCGCATCAGCCACCGGGGCCGGGCCTTCCGGGCCCTCCGCCGGGCGCTGGAGGCGCGGGCGTAGCCCCCGCGGGCTCGCCCCGGTCAGCCCTCCAGGCGGGCCACCAGGATTGCGATGTCGTCGGAGGCGTCGGGCTTGTGGCGGAGCACGTCCTCCTCGATCCGCTCGGCCACGGTGGCCGCGTCGAGGCCCACGCACGAGCTCAGCACGGCTCTCAGCCGGTCCTCGCCGTAGATCCCCCTCCCGCCGCGGCTCTCCGTCACCCCGTCCGTGTACAGGACCAGTACGTCGCCGGGGTCGAGGTCCGTGGGCCGGTCCGCGATCTCCGGGTCCGGGAACACGCCGATCAGGGTCCCCGGCGTCCCGGTCTCCTCGACCGAGCCGTCCCGGCGCAGGACCAGGGGCAGCGGGTGGCCCCCGCAGGCCACGGTGAGTCGGGCCCCGCCGTCGTCCCCGGGGTGGACCCGGACGTAGCAGACCGTGCAGAAGGACTGGTCGGAGCGCTGCTGGATGATGGCCTCGTTCAGGGTGGCCAGGATCTGGCTGGGACGGCGGTCCCGCATCGCGGCGGCCCGGATCGTGTGCCGGGCCAGGCCGGTCAACGCGGCGGCGTCGGCGCCCCTGCCGCAGACGTCGCCCATGATGAACCCCCAGCCACCGTCGCCCGTGTCGAACACGTCGTAGAAGTCGCCTCCCACCTCGTTCCCCTCGCCGGCGGCGTGGTAGCGGGCGGCGAGCTGGAAGCCGGGGACCTCGGGGAGCTGGGGCGGCAGGAGGCTCCGCTGGAGGGTCCGGGCCACGTAGCTCCGCTCCTCGTAGAGCCGGGCGTTCTCCACGGCCACCGCGGCCCGGGCGGCCAGGGCTCCGGCCAGCTCGAGGTCCGTGGGGCCGAACCGGCGCCCCGACTCCGCGAAGACGAGGGTCAGGGTCCCCAGGACCCGGCCCCTGGCCGTGATGGGCACGCACATGTATGAGCGCAGGCGGAGCTCCCTGAGGAGGCGCAGGTGCTCCTCGTCCCGGGCCGCCGCCTCGATGGCCTCCTCCGGTATGTCCTCGACCATCTCCGGTTCCCCGGTCCGGGCCACCCTGGCCGTGCCGGACGGGGCGTCGGCGTCCGGCGGGTAGCGCCGGCGGAGCTCCTCGGCGAATCGCGCCTTGTCGGGGTCGATGTGGGCCACGGCCAGGGACTGCAGCCGTCCTTCGGGGTCGACCATGTCCACCGCGCACCAGTCGGCGAGCGTCGGCACCGCGAGCTCGGCGACCCGGCGGAGCGTGCTCCGATAGTCGAGCGACGAGCCGAGCACGGCGCTGGCCTCGGCCAGGAAGGCCAGGCGGCGCTGGGCCCTCTCGGCCCCCTCCCGGGCGGCCTGCTCGAGGGCCAGGAGCTTGGAGCGCTCCTCCTCGGCGAGGCGCCGCTCGGTGACGTCCACGGCCACGCCGGTCATCCCCGTGACGGCCCCCTCAGGGCCGAGGGTCACCCAGCCCCAGGCCTCCAGCCACCGGACCTCGCCGCCCCGCCGGACGGCCCGATGCTCGAAGTGGTGTCCCGACCGGGTGGACACCGAGCGGTCGATGGCCTCGACGACCCAGGCCCGGTCGTCGGGGTGGAGGAGCTCGAGGTAGTCCTCGTAGGTCCCCCCGAAGGTGCCGGCGTCCAGCCCGAACAGGGCCTCCAGGGTCTCGTCCCACGCGACCCCCCCGGTGGCCAGGTCCCACCGCCAGGTCCCCATCCGCCCGGCGTCCAGGGCCAGGCGGAGGCGCTCCTCGCTCTCCCGGACGGCCTCCTCGGCCCCCTTGCGCTCGACGAACTGGCCGAGCTGGTTCCCGATGGCCGCTTTCAGGTCGATGGCGTCCTCGTCGCGGGCCCGGGGCGTGCGGCCGAGGAGCTCGATCACGCCGAGGACCTGCGTGCCGATGGCCATGGGGAACGCGACGCCGGTGCGCAGGCCGAGGGGGGCGGCCACGGCGGCCCGGGGGAAGACCGTCTCGTCGCGGACGTCCTCGACCCACTCGGGGGTCGCGCTGGCCCAGGCCCGCCCGGGCAGCCCCACCCCCCGGGGGAACGTGGTCTCGGCGCTCTCGCGGACGAACCCCTCGAGCCCGGCCGTGGGGTCGTGCCAGCCGGCCACGTACCTGAGCCGGTCGCCGGCCTCGTCCACCACCCAGAGGTGGCCGACGTCCCACCGAAGGTGGTGGCAGAGGGCCATGAGGACCCGGGGGGCGGCGTCGGCCACCGTGTCCGACTCGGCCAGGATCCGGGCCACGGCCGACTGGGCGGCCAGCCGCTGCTCGGTCTGCTTGCGATGGGAGATGTCGGCCACGACCATCCCCACGCCCAGGAGCCCCTGCTCGGACCGGACCGGATAGAAGCTGGAGGACCAGAACCACGGGCGCCCCGCCACCCCCGGCCCGGGGCCCGGATGCTCGACGTTCACGACCGGCCGGCCCGTGGCCAGGACGCGTTGCATCGACTCGGAGGCCACCGGGTCCAGGTTGGGGACCACCTGCCCCAGCCGTCGCCCGAAGTGCTCCTCCGCCGGCACGCCGTCCATCCTGGCCATGGTCTCGTTCACCCGGACGAACCGGAGGTCGCGGTCCAGGAACGCGAAGCCGATGGGGGCCCTGTCCACCAGGGCGTCCAGGAGGGCCAGGGCCTCCTGGGCCCGGAGCGCCGTGTCCTGGGCTTCCCGGTACAGCCTGGCGTTGTCCACGGCCAGGGCCGCCCTAGCGGCCAGGTCCTCGGCGACCTGGAGGTCGCCCTCGGAGTAGCGGCCGGGCACTCCCGAGACGAACGAGATGGCGCCCAGGATCCGGCCCCTGGCGGCGATGGGGACGACCATGTGCGACCGAGTTCCCAGGGCCTCCAGCGTGGCCCGGTGCTCGTCGTCGAAGGCCTGGACGGCGAGGTCGTCGTCGCCGATGTGGCTGACCAGGTCGGACTTCCCGGTGGCGATGACCCGGGGGATCGGGTGATCGGCCTCCGGGGCGGGCGGGTACCGCCGACGGAGCTCCCTGGCCAGCTC
>JACQTL010000186.1 GCA_016210805.1 Actinomycetota bacterium
CCTGGCCCACTTCGTCGGCGAGTTCCAGGTGTTCACGGGGACGTTCGACGTGTACCCGTGGCTCGCGGGGATCGCCCTGCTGGGGATCGTGGTCACGGCGGCGCTGTTCCTGCGGATGCTCCAGCAGGTCCTCCTGGGGAAGCTCCCCGGCGAGTGGTCCGGCTGGGCGGACCTCCGGGCCGGGGAGTCGGCGGGGCTGGCCCCGCTCCTCGCGCTGACGGTGATCGTGGGCGTGGTGCCGGCCTGGCTGCTCACGGTGATCGACGCCACGGCCGGGGCCCTGGTGGGGAGGTAGGGACGTGGTCGAGGGCGGCATGGGGATGCCGGTCGGGAGCGTCGCTCCCGAGCTCGCCCTGCTGATCGGGGGCGTGGCCGTGCTGCTCTTCGCGCTGTTCGCGCCGCGCCGCGTCCAGGCCTGGGCCGCCGCGCTGGCCCTGGCCACGGTGGTGGTGTCGGGGGTCCTCAGTTGGCTCATGCTCCGGGGGCCCCAGGAGCTGACCTTCTTCGGCACCTACGCGGCCGACGACGTCGCGGTGTGGGCGAAGCTGATCGTCCTGGGGGTCACCGCGGTGACGGTCGCCCTGTCGGTGGAATGGTTCCGGGGGGACCCCCGGCACGGCGAGTACTACACGCTGCTGCTCTTCTCGGCCCTGGGGGCGATCCTCCTGGCCGGCGCGGCCGACCTCATGGAGGTCGTCCTCGGCGTGCTGCTGTCGTCGGCCACGGCGTACGTGCTGTCGGCCTGGCACCGGACCTCGGCGCGATCCGGGGAGGCCGGCATCAAGTTCTACCTGCTCGGCGGGCTGACCAACGGGATGCTGGTCTACGGCGTCGTGCTGCTGTTCGGCCTGGCCGGGACCACCACGCTGTCCGGGCTCGCGGCCGAGCTGCCCGGGCTCGACCGGGTGGCCATGGTCGCCGGCGCCGGGCTCGTGGCCGTGGGCCTCGCCTTCAAGCTCGGGGCCGTGCCGGCGCACGCCTGGATGCCCGACGTGGCCGACGGCGCGCCGGCCCCCGTGGCCGCCTTCGTGACGATCGCCCCCAAGGTCGGCGGTCTGATCGCCTTCGCCCGGCTGGCCATGGTCCTCCCGGAGGACGGGGTGGGATGGCGTCCGCTGGTGGCCGTGATCGCCGCGGCCACGATGACCCTGGGGAACCTGGCGGCGCTGTGGCAGGACGACGTCCGGAGGCTCCTGGGCTGGTCGGCGGTGTCGCAGTCCGGCTACGCGCTGATGGCCGTGGTGGCCGTGGGGAAGAGCCCTCTGGCCGTCCCGGCGATGCTCTTCTTCCTCGTGGCCTACGCCGCGGCGAACCTGGCCGCCTTTGGGGTTGTCGTGGAGCTGAGGGGACGGGCCGACCGGCTCTCGTACGCGGGGCTCGGCAAGGCCCATCCCGCGCTCGCCGCGGCCCTCCTGGTGGCCTTCATGTCGTTCGTGGGCATCCCGCCCCTGGCCGGGTTCTCCGCGAAGCTCGCCCTCTTCGGGGCGGCGATCGACGTGGGGTACTCGTGGCTGGCCGTCCTGGCCGTGGCCAACACCGTGGTGTCCCTCTTCTACTACCTGAGGGTCATCGCCCCGGCCTTCCTGGAGCCGCTCGCCGAGCCTATGCCGGTCCTGGGCCGGTGGGCGTGGGGGGCGACGGTCGCCTCGGCCGCGGCGGTGGTGGTGGCCGGTGTGGTGGCCGAGCCCCTCATGAGCGGGTTCGACGCGGCCCGCTTGCTCCCCTGAGCGTCCCGCCCCGGATTGAGGAAGAATATTGGGAGCGAGCGGGGTTGGGAGGGACGTGACGGTGAGGATCATCGATCGGGACGAGCTGCGCAGGCTCGTGGACGAGGGCGCCCAGCTGGTCGAGGTCCTGCCCCAGGAGGAGTACGACGAGGAGCACCTCCCGGGCGCGATCGCGATCCCCCTCCGCCGGATCGATGCCGAGGCCGGCGAGAAGCTGGACCCCTCCCGGCCGGTGATCGTCTACTGCTGGGACCCGCCCTGAGACATGAGCCCGCGGGCCGCGTGGCGGCTCGAGAGCCTGGGATTCCGGGAGGTGTACGACTACGCCGCCGGCAAGCAGGACTGGATCACGGCCGGGCTCCCCACCGAGGGTGAGCTCGCCGAGGTGCCCAGGGCCGGCGACGTGGCCGACCCCGACACGCCGACCTGCCGCCTCGACGAGCGCCTGGCCGACGCCCGAGAGAGGGCCCGGGCGGCCGGTTGGGACTCCTGCGTGGTCGTGACCGAAACGCGGGTCGTCCTCGGCCTCCTCCGCTCGAGGGACCTAGAGAAGGAGGGCGACCTGTCGGTGGAGGAGGCCATGCGCCCCGGCCCCAGCACGTTCCGCCCCAACGTCCCGGTGGCCACGCTGGCCGACCTGATGCGGGAGCACGGGCTGCCCAACGTTCCCGTCACCACCCCCGACGGCGCGCTCGTCGGGCTGCTCCGGCGGGAGGACGCCGAGCGCGCGATCGCGGAGCTCCACGCGCACCACGAGGAGGGCGACCATGAGCACGAGGGCTGAGGACCGGCCGGTGCCCCGGTGCGTCGGGTGCGGCCGCGAGCTCGAGGTCTGCTCGTGCTGCGAGGAGCCCGGGTGCGGCAACCCCCTCTGCTACCCGGACCTCGCCGTGCTGGCCCGCCAGTCCATGCGCCAGCCCCACCTGCACGGCGGATAGCGGGATCGCGGGGGCCCGTCGGGCCCCGGGGATATCATCCGGCTGCGATGGCCC
>JACQTL010000181.1 GCA_016210805.1 Actinomycetota bacterium
GCCTTCTTCCGGGCCGCCGGGATGGACGTCTTCGTCCTGTCCCACCCCGACGACATCCAGGGCGTCCTGGTGACCCACAACCGGCGGTTCCACAAGGGCCGGGGCCTGGAGGAGGCCCGCCGGGTGCTCGGCCGGGGCCTCCTGACGAGCGAGGGCGAGCTCCACCGGCGGCAGCGCCGGATGATCCAGCCGGTGTTCCACCACGCCCGGATCGCCGGCTACGGGCGGGCCATGGTCGATCAGGCCGTGCGGATGCGCGAGGGCTGGCCCGACGGCCACGCCCTCGACGTGAACGCGGAGATGATGCGACTCACCCTGACCGTCGTGGGCTCCACCCTGTTCGCGGCGGAGGTGGAGGAGGAGGCCCCGGAGATCGGCCGGGCCCTGGCCGTGGCCGTGGACATGTTCGACCGGCTCACCGTGCCGTGGGGCGAGCAGCTCATGAAGCTGCCCCTCCCCCGGACCCGGCGGTTCCTGGAGGCCAAGGCCCGGCTCGACCGGACGATCTACCGGCTCATCGACGAGCGCCGGGCCACCGGGGACCGGGGCGACCTGCTCTCGATGCTCCTTGCCGCCCAGGACGAGGAGACGGGCGGGGGCATGAGCGACGAGCAGGTCAGGGACGAGGCCATGACCATCTTCCTGGCCGGCCACGAGACCACCGCGCAGGCCCTGACCTGGACGTGGTACCTCCTCTCCCAGAACCCCGCCGTCGAGGAGCGCCTCCACGCCGAGCTGGACGAGGTTCTCGGGGGGCGCCCGCCGACCGTGGAGGACCTCCCCGCCCTGCCCTACACGGAGCGGGTGGTGGCCGAGTCGATGCGCCTGTACCCGCCGGCCTGGATCCTGGGCCGCCGCGCCGTCGAGGAGCACCCGGTCCGGGATTGCGTGGTCCCGCCCGGGGCCATCGTCGTGGCCAGCCAGTACGTGGTCCACCACGACCCCCGGTGGTGGCCGGACCCGTTCCGGTTCGACCCGGACCGGTTCCTCCCCCAGGCCGGGGGGGAGCGTCCGCGGTTCTCCTACTTCCCCTTCGGTGCCGGGCCCCGCGTGTGCATCGGGGAGTCGTTCGCCTGGATGGAGGCCCAGCTGCTCCTTGCCACCCTGGCCTCCCGGTGGCGCCTCCGCCTGGTCCCCGGGCATCCCGTGGACCTCCTGCCCCGCATCACGCTCCGGCCCCGCCACGGGATGCGGATGGTGCTCCACCGCCGGGCCGCCTGAGCCGTTTGCCCGTCCTGCTCCGGAGGGTATGGATCCCCCGGAGGGCGGGCGGCCCCCGGCCTCCCGATCGACCGGCCGGATCCACGAGGAGGATGGAGAGCGATGGGGCACCTCGCGCTGCTCGCCCAGCGGAACGCCGAGATCGACGTCAACCTCACGCTGCCGGGGATCCTGGCCCTCGTGGCCGGGGTCCTGATCCTCCTCATGCCGAAGGTCCTCAACTACATCGTGGCGATCTACCTGATCGCCGTGGGGGTCATCGCGATCTTCGACGTCCGGATCTGACCGCCCGCCCGGGGCTCAGCGCATCCCCGCGGAGCGGAAAAGGCGGGCCAGCGATACCGGCTCCAGGCCCTTGTTCCTGAGGCCGGTGATCATCGCCCCCAGGGCCGACGCGGTCTGGTCCCGCACGTGGAGGACGACGATGCTCCCCGCCCGCGAGTTCGAGATCACCCGCGACGCGATCGTGCTGCTCCCCGGCAGGGCCCAATCCTGGGGATCGACGTCCCACATGACCGTTCGGAGGAACCCGATGCTCCCTGCGGCGCCCAGCACGTCGGAGTCGTAGGCGCCGTACGGGGGGCGGAAGTAGGGGGCCGGCGTGGTCTCCGCCACCCGCCACCAGGCGGCCTGGTCGGCGGCGATCTGGCCCCTGATCTGGGTCCACGTGAGCGCGGGCAGGTACCTGTGCTCGGCCGTGTGGCTGCCGATCGTGTGGCCGGCCGCCGCCGTGCGCCGGGCCAGCCCCGGGTAGCGGTCCACGTACGTCGCGTTGCAGAAGAACGAGGCCTTGACCCCCCGGGCGGCCAGGATGTCGAGGATGCGGTCCCACGCCGCCGAGTACACGCAGTCGTCGAACGTGAGGGCCACCCGGTTCCCGGCCCCCGCCACGTTCCTCCAGACCTTCGTGGTGACGGGCCGGTGGCTGCGGAATGGCTCCGCCGCCGAGACCCTCTTGTTCCCGGCGTCGTCCTTGGCCGTCACCCTGATCGTGTAGCCGCCCGGGATGAAGGCCTTGCCGCTCGCGTACCGCGGGATCCACGACAGGGTCCGGGTGCCCACCAGCCGGGAGAAGCCGATCAGGGTGCGGACCTTCCCCAGCGAGTCGTGGGCGGTGAACGAGATGGCCAGCCGGTCCGAGAACCGGTCGTCGATCGTGAACCTCAGCTTCAGAGCCGTGGATGCGGACAGGAGCGGGCTGGGGAGCAGGGAGACCCAGGAGAACGTGGGCGCGACGGTGTCCAGCGTGAGCTCGGCGGTGGCCACGGACTGGTTCCCCGCCCCGTCGGTGGCCGTGGCCACGAAGGTGTAGACGCCGTCCGGAGCGGTGACCCAGGACCCTCCCTGCTTGATCAGCCCCTTCCACTCGACCCTCGTCTCGCCAGCGCCCGCGGCCGAGCCCTCGAGGAGGTCCCGGACCACGTCGCCTCCGGCGTCCTCGATGGCCAGGTCCAGGGTGGCCGGTCCGTCCAGGACGATGACGGCCACGGTCCTGTCCTTGACCCCGTCGCCGTTGGGGCTGAACGCCGGCCGGGTGAGCCAGAGGGACAGGTCGGGAGCGGCGTTGTCCACCGTCACGGACACCTGGTCGGACACCTGCGTGGCCCCGTCGGTGGCCGTGGCCCGGACCAGGGCGGGGCCCTGGGTCCCGGTCGTGTCCCAGGAGGCGCTCCACCCGTCGCCCGGCGTCGCGTCCACGCCGATCGGGCTCCACGTGCCCCCGCCGTTGCCGGACCAGTCGAACGCCACCGAGGTCACCGGGCCACCGGTCGAGGCGGCGACGGGGACGGTGCCCCCCACCACGGATCCCGCCACAGGAGCGGTGACCGCGACGGAGAGGTCGTCGGAGAGGGCGATGCCCGGCAGGGCCAGGAGCGTGGCCGTGACCGAGAGGACCAGGAGTAGGCGAGCGGCGCGCACGGCCGGCAATCATCGGGTACGGTCCGTCCCCGGCACAAGGCCATCCGGCCGTTTCGTCCGGGGACCTCGGGCCCGGCGACGCGACTCCCCCGACCCCCACGGTTGACGGGCCCCGGGGGCGGGCATACTCTGGCCCGTACGTTTGTTACTCGCGGGTAGGTTAGGTTCGCCTGAGGGCGAACCTGCATCCGACGCTCGTGGAAAGGAGCCGGCCATGCGAGAGGTGCGAGACGCCGTCGTCGTCGAGGCCGTACGGAGCCCGATCGGGAAGCGGAACGGCTCTTTGTCCGGCACCCATCCGGTGGACCTGCTGGCGACCGTGCTCCAGGAGCTGGTCAACCGGACCGGGATCGACCCCGGCGAGGTCGAGGACAACATCACGGGGTGCGTGTCGCAGGTCGGCGAGCAGTCGCTGAACATCGGGCGGAACGCGTGGCTCGCCGCCGGGTTCCCCGAGACGATCCCATCGACCACGGTGGACCGCCAGTGCGGGTCGTCCCAGCAGGCCGCCCACTTCGCCGCCCAGGGCGTCATCGCGGGTGCCTACGACCTGGTGATCGCCTCGGGGGTCGAGCACATGACCCGGGTCCCGATGGGATCGTCGATGGCGGGAGCGAACCCCTTCGGGGAGATGCTCACCACGCGCTACGAGGGCAAGCTCGTCCCCCAGGGCATATCCGCGGATCTCATCGCCACGAAGTGGGGCCTCACCCGTGAGGAGTCCGACGACTTCGCCCTGCGCTCGCATCAGAAGGCGGCCGCGGCTACGAAGGCCGGGCACTTCCAGCGGGAGATCGTCCCCATCAAGGTCGCCGGCGAGCAGGGCGAGACCCTCCTCGAGCACGACGAGGGCATCCGCTTCGAGCCCGACCGGGAGAAGATGGGAGCCCTCCAGCCGGTCTTCCAGGCCCCCCACTGGGAGGAGCTCTTCCCCGGCGAGCTCAACTGGACGGTGACGGCCGGGAACTCGTCGCAGATATCCGACGGCGCATCGGCCGTGCTGATCGCCTCGCGCGAGAAGGCCGAGCAGCTCGGCCTCCGCCCCCGGGCTCGGTTCGTGTCGTTCGCCCTGGCCGGGGACAGCCCGATCCTCATGCTCACCGCCCCGATCCCGGCCACCCGCCGGGTCCTGGACCGGGCGGGACTCTCGCTCGAGGACATCGACGTCGTCGAGATCAACGAGGCCTTCGCCTCGGTCGTGCTGGCCTGGAAGAAAGAGCTCGGCTTCGCCGACGACTGGTTCGACGAGCGGGTTAACCCGAACGGCGGAGCGATCGCCGTGGGCCACCCGCTGGGGGCCACCGGGGCCAAGCTCATGACCACGATGCTCCACGAGCTCGAGCGCCGGGGCGGCCGCTACGGCCTCCAGACGATATGCGAGGGCGGCGGCATGGCCAACGCCACCATCATCGAGCGGCTGGACTAGCCCCCCGCACCCGTCGGAGCGCCCGTCGGTGGGCTGGGTTCGTCCCGACCCCGCTCGGCTTATCCTCTGCTCGTGCCGCTCTGGATCTCGATCCCCGTCGCTCTCCTGATCGCGGTGGCCGTCTGGAAGCTCGGCATGCTGGTCCTTCGCTCCATGGGGTCCGCTGCCCGCCCGACCGGGCCCCAGGAGGCCGAGGACGTCGAGGAGCTGGCCGTGTACTTCGTGTGCCGGGAGTGCGGGACCGAGCTCCGGGTGACCCGGTTGGGCCAGGAGCAGGTCCCCCGGCACTGCGGCGAGGCGATGGACGTCGTCCGCCGCCCCGCCTGACCGCCCGGCGACGGTATCCGCACCCCGGGTGACGTTTTTCCCGATCGGCACCCCGCTCTTAGCGCGCCCTTGGGCGACGCCCTAGCAGACTCTTCCCGCCGACCGGCCCTGGGAAGCAGGGCCGGACGGCCTCCCAGGCCCCTCCGCCGCGCGCCGATGTCGTCTTGGGAGGAACTCCACCAGAGAGGAAGATCACGATGCTCGTCCGGACCTCCATCCTCGTCGCGGCCGTCGCCGCCCTGTCCACCGCCCCGGCGCGGGGAGCCGACGCCGTCTCCGTGCCGTTGCCCGCCGGGACCTTGACCGTCGGTGCCTCGCAGGACCCATCCTGCCCCGTCGGCTTCGGCTGCCAGTCGATCGTCGTCTCCTGCCCGGGCGTGTCCTCGGACCAGGGCGGGACGATCGCCGTGGGAGAGCCCGGCGGAGCCCCCCGAGGGGTGGTCGCCTTCTTCGACTCCGGCGCCGGAGACGACTGGTGGGGGATGGACGAGCCCGAGGGCGCGTCGCTCCTCGCGGACCTCCGGACCGCGGGGTTCCGGGTGGTGCTGGTCAGGTGGAAGGGCCACTGGCTGGCCTCCGGGGCGGGGCAGGACACGGGTCCTGACGCCCTGGCCTGCCGCCCGGCCACGACGATCCGCCACGTGCACGACACGCTCTACGCGCCGCTCCTGATCGACCCGGCGGAGGCGGGACGGTGCGGCTTCTGCCTGGTCGGCTCGAGCGGGGGCGCCTCGGCTATCGCGTACGCGCTCAGCCACCACGGCCTCGATCAGATCGTGGACGCGATCGTCCCGACCGGTGGCCCGCCCCACGTGGCCCTGGCCAAGGGATGCCTGCGGGATCCGTCGCAGGAGGCGTACTGGTACGAGGGGGCGAGCGTCCGGGCGGTGGACCTGTCCTACGGGTTCATGGCCGACGGCCCGTGCCTCCGGAACGACCCCTCCTTCCGCTCCCGGTGGGCCGCCACGTCGGTGGACGCCCCGGGTGCCGACCTCGCCTACCCCACCACCCGCGTCGCGATCCTGGTCGGCGAGCAGGACCGCATCCAGCCGCACTCCCGCGACTACCTCGACCTCCTGCTCGCCGCCGGCACGCCGGCTTCCCTGGAGGTCGTCCCCGGGGCGGGGCACGACATCGTGGCCGTCCCGGCGGGGCACGAGGCGATCGAGCGGGCCCTGCTGGCCGGGGGCGGCTCCGCCCCACCCCCCGACCCGGCGACCGGCCCCTTCCTCCTGGAGGTCGCCAGGGTGGGCAAGGGGACGGTCACGAGCGCTCCCCCGGCCATCCGGTGCGGGTGGGCGTGCTCCGCCGCGCTCCCCGCAGCGACCACGCTGGCCCTGGAGGCCAGGCCGGCCAGGGGATGGGCCTTCGCCGGCTGGAGCGGGGACTGCGTCGGAGCCGGGTCATGCTCGGTGACGATGGACGGCCCCTGCTCGGTGACGGCCACGTTCGTCAAGGTCCGCTCGAGATAGCCCTACCCCTCGTCGCGGAGGCGGTCGGCCCGGTCCTTGAGCTCACGGTAGTCGCGCCTGCCGCCCTTCCCCTCGGGCAGCAGCGCGTCGGTCCGGCTGAACCCCCAGCCGGAGAACCTGACCCCGACCCTTCCGTAGGCCCGCCGGAGCTCGCCCCCGCACCGGGGACAGGGGCCCGGCGGTCCCTCGCCGAGCTTCTGGAGCTCCTCCAGGCGGTTCCCGCAGCTCCGGCAGGCGTACTCGTAGATGGGCATGGGCCATCGGCGAGCGTAACGCGGCGCCGCCGGTCGGTTGTCCACACTGTGGAAACCGCATGGGGATAATTACAGCGATGTAGTCCGTGCGCCTTGGATGTAGTCCGTGCGCCTTGCCGGAGGGCTACCGCCACTGGGTGGCGCCCAGGAACCCCGCCGCGATCAGCCCGAGGCCCGACCACAGCCACAGGTTGGAGGCCCCGCCGCCGGTGCCGGGCATGAGCTCCATGTAGTTGAGGACGATCACGGCCACCCCCACGAACATCAGGGCGAGGAGCAGCGGGCCGTACCACCTCGGCGACGGCTTGGGCTTCTTCTTGGGCGGGGGCTGGTAGCGGACCCGCTTCGACCTGGACTTGGGCATGTCCCCCCTATCCTACCGACCGGGGCGACCGCTCAGGCCAGCAGG
This sequence comes from Actinomycetota bacterium, assembly GCA_016210805.1. Taxonomy (GTDB): domain Bacteria; phylum Actinomycetota; class UBA4738; order UBA4738; genus JACQTL01. The sequence continues at coordinate 7,030 of JACQTL010000181.1, forward strand.
TCGCGGAGCGCGTACGCGCGACGGCGCCAGTCGTGGCCCGCGGCCACCTCGCCGATCGGGCTGACCTGGATCCGGCCGCCCAGGGCCTCGCGGGTCTCCTCGGACAGGAGGATCTGCCCGGGCCCCGCGAACTCCTGGAGACGCATGGCCGAGGACAGCGCCGGTCCCAGCCACCTGACCGATCCGGAGGAGAGCGTCATGTCGACGATGCTGCTGGACGCCAGGCCGCACGCCAGGACGTAGCGCTCCTGGGGCCCGAGGTCCCGCAGGAGCAGGGCCAGCACCCGGCGCATCCAGGTCGCCGTCCGCACCCCCAGCTCGGCGTGCCGTTCCCCGCGGAGCTCGACCAGGAAGGCCGGCTCGAGGGCGTGGCCGTACATCACGACCTCCTGCCTGGTCACCTCGCCGACGTTGGTGAGGACCTGGAGGCTCCACTGCTTGAGGAGGTCCTGGGCCTGCCGGCGGCGCACGGCGGGAGGCCGGACCGCCGCACAGAGCACCGTGACCCAGTGCTCGACGCGCTCGTGGGTGACCCGCTCTCCCGACTCGGGGAGGGGAGTCTCGTGTTCCTCGTCGTGGCGCCCGCCGCGCCCCGGGAGCCAGATGACCTCCGACCCCGGCACGGGTGCCTCCTAGGGCGTTAGCGTCAAGGTCCCGGAAGCGTACCGCTCCACCGCGGCCCGAGTGAAGGGCAAACGATGATATTCCCCGTCCCCGCAGAGCTGGACCTGGTCGTTGAAGTGGGGGGAGGCAGGGTTCCCCGACTGGCCCACGGTGAAGACCCCCAGCGAGGAGTCGACGTCGGCGAGGTCGATGATCTGCCGCCACGAGGGCACCACCACCACGTCGTAGGAGTACCCGGGCTCGAACTGGCCCTGGAGCACGGTCTGCTCGTCGCCCCCGTGCTCGACGACCCCCGCCGTGAACACGTCCTCGAGGTCCGGGATCATGGCGAGCTGCCCGACGAACCTGGCCTTGTGCAGGGCCCCCCACCGCCACCCGGACGTGTCGTCGCCGAGCTCCGCGGTCAGGAAGTCGATCGCCGCGGAAAGGGCCCGGCGGAGGACGTCGTCCCGGGCACCGGTGCCATCGGCGCCGAACCAGGTGGCCGAGGGGAAGTCCAGGAGGTCGGGGAGGACCTGGTACTGGAAGGCGTTCGTCCACTGCCTCCGGCCGTAGAAGTGCTGGAAGAGCTCCTCGCCCAGCCTGGGCAGGAGGACCTCCCTGGCGATGTGGACGCTCCACACCTCGTAGATGCATGCCCCCACCGACGAGGTGGTCAGGCTGTGGTCCCACTCGGCCAGGTGGGCCATGGCCTCCTTCTGGCGATCGTCGGCCGGCTCGACCTCCAGTAGCCGGGGGACGATCCGCCTGGCCGGCAGCGACGTGGTGTCGAACTGCATCTTCGCGAACGTGAGCTTCGAGTGCTTCTCGGTGGCCGTGATCATCTCCACGATCCGCCGGGCCCGGAAAGGGGGGAGGAAGTCCTTCGAGATCAGATGGGGGTAGGAGTCGTCGTGGATCTTGTGGTTCGCGGTGGCCAGGAAGCCCTCCGCCGGGTCCTCCGACCAGGGGAGCTCCTCGAACGGCACGTAGCCCGTCCAGTCGTGCTCGCTCGTCCAGCCGGGGACCGGGATCGTGCCGTCACCCTTCGTGCGGATGGGGTGCCAGCCGGTGCACTGATAGCCGATGTGCCCTTCGACGTCGGCGTAGACCATGTTCTGGCCCGGACAGGCCCAGTCCCTGGCCGCCTCCCGGAACCCCTGGAAGCTCCCGGCCTGGGCCATGCGGACGAGCGTTGACGGCTGGATCGTGCGGTCGTGGCCCACCCACCGCAGGGCGTAGGTCTCCGTGATGCCCCCCTCGATCACGGTGGGCTGCGTGGAGCCGATCATGTACGAGTCCACGATCGGGCCGTGGCGGGTCTCCGGGACCTCCAGGACGACGGGCTCGTCGTGCCCCCGGACGTCGATCTCCTCGCGGTGGACGGTCACGGGCTCCCACTCCCCGTCGTACAGGGCCGCGGTCCGGTCCTCGTTGAGCCGCTCGAGGTAGAGGTCCTGGCAGTCCCCGCCCACGTTCGTGAACCCCCAGGCGTGATGGGCGGTGTGCCCGATCACGACGCCGGGGACCCCGGGGATCGTCACCCCGCTCACCTCGTAGCCGGGGGCGGACAGATGCGTCTCGTACCAGATGGCCGGCATCTGGACGACGAGGTGGGGGTCGTTGGCCAGCAGGGGCTTGCCGCTCGCGGTCCGTGAGCCGGCCACGACCCAGTTGTTCGACCCCTGGCCCTTGGGCTGGATCGGCGCCGTGGACAGGATGTCCAGCGCGCCCCGCCGGCCGGTCTCTCCGGCCCGCTTCCCCGCGATCACGACGCCGGGCTCCGTGGAGACGTCGGGGAACAGGCTCAGCATGGCCTCGTACCCGAGCTTCCCGGCGATCTCGACCCGGAGGAGCTCGGCGTCCCAGTTCGTGGAGAGGATCCAGGCCATGAACGCCCCGATCGCCGCGCCACGGGCCGCGCCCTCGTCGCCGTCGGCGAAGGGCTCGACCTCGAGGTCGAGGATCCGGTACTCGACAGGGGGGGCGGGCATCGAAGCGATCCAGGCGTTGATGCCGCGGATGTAGCTCTGGACCATCGTGTGGGAGAGGTCGTCGTAGCCGGCCACGGCGGCCCTCCCGGCCCGGTTCAGCCCGACCGTGCGGAAGAACCGGTCGAGGGAGAGAGCCATCTCCGAGACCAGCCCCGACAGGCGCCCCGAGGAGATCCGCGACAGGAAGTCCATCTGCCAGAGCCGGTCGGAGGCAGTGACGTAGCCCTGGGCGGTGAACAGGTCCTCCAGCGATCCCGCGTAGATGTGCGGGACCCCCCAGGTGTCCCGGATCACCTCCACCGGCCCGGCCAGACCCGGAAGCGACACCTCGCCCTCCACCGGCGGCAGCGCCTCCCGGGCCTGCTCCAGAACCATCTCGCCCCACTCGCTCGTCACCGGAACCTCCTGTCGAATGGCTCGGCGCCCGCGGAACCTACCGGGCGGTAACTCCCGCGCACACGGTACGAGCGCCAGACCCGGCGAGCAAGCCCGCCGCCACCGGGCCGGATGACCATGCGTCGATTCCTTGACGGTCTCCGGATCCCGGCGCTACGGTCACCGGGGATCGAGTGATCGGCCGGAGGGAGCCGGCATGGCCGGAGCCGGGTTCTGCCCGCGGTGCGGAAGCCTGCGGGCCGCGGGGGCGGCCTTCTGCGCGACGTGCGGCCTGGCGTTCGACGACACCCCCCACGTCCCCGGGACGGGGTGGGCTCCTCCGGCTCCTCCGCCGGGTCCTCCTTCGGCTCCTCCGGGGTCGCCCCCCTCCGTCCGGCAGGCCGGCACTGCGGCCGGCGGCTCGACCCCGCCCCCCAGGCGCCCGCTCGCCCTGTGGATGGGCGGCGCCCTGCTGGGGGCGGTCGTCGCGGGCCTGGTCGGCTTCGTCCTGGGGGGAGGGGGTGGACCGACCGAGGATCCGGTGGCCACGGTGACCCCGACCGCGGAGGAAACCGGGACCACCGATCCGTCGTCGCCGTCGCCCTCGGACGGCACCACCGCCCGGCCGACGCCGGAGGAGACGTATGCCCCGCTCACGACCGGGACGGCTCACGTCGAGGTCAGCGGCGACGTCACGGCGACCCTGGACCTGCCGTTCCTGGCCGGGCTGTCGGAGTTCGAGTGGCCCGACTTCGTGTGGCTGGATTTCCGGTCCTCCGACGAGGGCCTCGCCGACTCGATCACGATCCGGGGGCTCGCGGAGCCCGGGTCGCATCCCACCTACGACGACGGGGAGACCTGGCTCAAGCTCTCCCTGGACCTCTTCTCGCTCGAGGAGGCGGGCTTCTGGGTGTCGGACTCCGGAGAGTGCACCATCGAGTACACGCGCGTGGACTGGCCGGAGGTGGAGGGGGCCTTCCGGTGCATCGAGCCGGTGGAGGGCAACTTCGAGACCGGCGAGGTCGAGTCGCCCCGCAGCGTCACCGTGACCGGCTCCTTCACCGCGTCGCCATGACCGGCTTCCCCTCCTTCCGTCACGGCCCACCTTCCGTCACGGCCCACCTTCCGCGCGCCCTCCCTTGCGTGACCGGATGGCCCTCGCTAGGTTGGGGGACGGCCGGTCGACGGACCCGGGGGGAGGTCCCGTGATCACACCGGCGCGCTCGCGCCCCGACGCTGGCCCGCAGCCCGCTCTCGTCGTCCTGCCCGCCGGACCTCGTGGGAGGACCAGATGACCACCGTCGCCGTCTGCGGCCGCTGCGGCACGCCCCGGGCCGCCGGGGCGCTGTTCTGTGGCGTGTGCGGCAACCGGTTCGACGGAGCCGCCGCGCCGATCGCTCCCTCCGTTTCCTCGCCACCGCCGCCTCCGGTCGCCGCCGCGCCGGCCGGGCCCCGGACGGCGGCCATGACCGCGCCGGTAGCCGCCGCGCCGGCACCGGCCTCCATCTCGGGGGCGGACGTGGCGGATCGGGCGAAGCGCCGGTGGCTCCCGCTCCTGCTCGTGGCGCTGATGGGCTTCCTCGACTACCAGACGCACGGCTCGCTCGCGTTCGTGGTCCCCGTGGGGCTCGCCGCGGTCGGCGGTGTCCTGTTCGGGGGCGACCTCTCCCGGCGGCTCGGCCTCGACCGGGTGGTCGGGCGGGTGCCCTCGGCCCTCCGTCCGGCCCTGCTGGCCGCGCCGGCCCTGCTGTGGTTCGCGTTCCGGGGCGGGGGGCCCTTGATGACCGCCATCCTGGTCCCGGCCCTCGGCGTGGGGATCGGGGCCCTGGTGGGGACGGCGGGACCGGGGCTCGACGCCTCCCTGGCCGGGTTCTACAGGGCCAGGGACAGGCTGCTTCCCCGCAAGCTCAGGATGGTCCTGGGCATCGCGCTCCCGATCCTCGTCACCACCCTCCTGGTCGGAGGCCTGGGCGGCATCCCGGCGATGCTCGGGTTCGACACCCAGTTCTCCTCGGTCGATGGACGGGAGGTCCTGCTGGTGCTGGGAACGGTCTTCTCGGCGGGGATGGCGTTCTTCTTCCTCCGCGAGGCTCCCGAGTGACCGGGGTCGTGCGGTCCCTCGGCCGCTCCACCAGGCTCCTCGCCGTCGTGGCCGGTCTCGCGGCGGCGTTCCTGGTCCTCCTGGCGGAGGCCGCCTTCGCCCAATGCCCCTGTGGCGGGGGCCACGACAAGGCCGCGGCCGCCGGAGCGGGAGTGGCGGTGGCCACGACGGTGGCCGCGGCCACGAGGCGCCCCGACCGGGACAACTGCACGGACGCGCTGGTCGCCCTCGATCGTCACCTGGACAACGCCATCCTCACGGCCCAGAGGGCGGCCCAGAGCCGGAACAGCCTGTTGCTGCAGGTCCTCGAGACCCTCCCCCCGGGGGCCGATCCCGCGAAAGACAAAGGCGTCGAGGCTCTCGACACCCAGCTGAGCGCGCTGAAGGGCGAGGCCGAGGCCCTCTACGCGCAGCGGAGAGCCACGTTCGCGCGGTGCAAGAGCGTGCTCCCGGCCGGCTTCTGGGATCGTCCTCCACCGGTCTTCGAGATCGACTCGATCGGCGGCGTCGTGTCGGTGGTGCGCTCCGCCCCTCCGACGACGCCCCCGCCCCCGCCCCCGCCTCTGCCCCCGACGAGCTCCAGCTCCACCGGGACGGGAAC
>JACQTL010000215.1 GCA_016210805.1 Actinomycetota bacterium
GCCGACGCCGTGGCGCTCGGCGAGGATCCCCTCAGGTTCGTCTCCGGGGCCCCTGTGGTCGACGCCCGAGGGCGGGCCCTGGCCACGAACGGCCGCCCCGCCGCCGCAGGCTGAGCGGGGCGCCGGGACCCCGCCCGTCGTGCTCTACCGCGTGCCGGCCTCGATCTCCTCGACGGCCCGCTGCCCGGCCTCCCCGCACAGGCCCACCAGGCGCACCCCGCCGGCGTCGAGCCGGTCCCGGACCCGTTCCCTGAGCGACCCCGTCTCCAGGTGCCGGTAGAGGTGCTTGCCGGGGCACGCCGTGGCGGCGTAGTCGCGGTGGCCCCGGATCTTCCAGAGCGGCACGTCGTACCGCGCCCCGGCCCAGGCCATGACGTCGACGATCGCGTTCACCTGCCGCCACGACGGCCGCTGCTGCTCGAAGTTCCCCTCCGCCAGGACCAGCAGGTGGCCCGTGGGGTCGTAGTTCGTGCCGGTGTCCCCCACGGCCCAGATCGGCCGGCCCCGGTACAGGTTCCCGTTCCGGTCCACGATCAGGTGGTAGGCGATGTCCGGCCACCCCCGGCTCTGGTGGTAGGCCTGGTGGTTGCGGATGTGCTGCGGGGCCTCCCGGTTGTCGGGGAGGAGGACCGCGCAATGGTGGAGGGTGATCCTGCGGATCGTGTGCGTCCTGAAGGGGCCGCTGCGCGGCTTCGCCTCCCAGGCCTTGCGGCAGATACGCTCGATCGTCTTCGTGCCCGACGCGGAGCCCAGCGCGAGGGGGGCGGCCAGCGCCGCCAGGCCGGCCAGGAACTCCCGGCGGTCGATCTTCGGGGGGCGGGGGTCGGTCGCGGGGGCCATCATGGGAAGGATGGCCGGAGCGGGAAGCTCGGGCAAGCATCCCGCGTTGGCTCTACCGCGACCGGGGAACATCGTCGGGTCGGCCGACCGGAGGAGGTGCGATGACGCGAAAAAGGCCCACGCCGCTCGGGGCGGTGTTCGGGGGGATGGTGGCCGGGGCGATCGGGACGGCGGCGATGGACGCCGTCTGGTACCGGCGCTACCGGGCCGGGGGCGGCGAGCAGGGCTTCGCCGCGTGGGAGCTCTCCGAGGGGCTCGACTCGTGGGAGGACGCCGCGGCGCCGGCCAGGTTCGGGAAGCGCCTGTGGGAGGGCGTGTTCCAGGAGGAGCTCCCCGACGAGAGGGCCCGGCTGGCGAACAACCTCGTCCACTGGGCGACGGGCGTCGGGTACGGGGGGCTGTTCGGGGTCCTGGCCGGCTCGGCCCGCCGTCGGCGGAGGCGGTGGGGGATCCCGTTCGGCGCGGCCGTGTGGGTCAACTCCTACGTGGTCCTGGGGAGGGCCGGCCTGTACCGGTCGATGTGGGACTACGACGCGAGGACCCTGTGGAAGGACCTCAGCGCCCACCTCGCGTACGGCCTGGCCACGGCCGCGGCGTTCAGGGCTCTGGCCGGGCCGGGCGACCCGGTCAGTTGAGCGAGGGGTCGTAGGGCATCGTCTGGAGGAGGCGGAAGGCCGGGCCCTTGCGCCCCACCACCGTCCTCCACAGGTCGACGACGGGGTCGGCGAAGACGTCGTCGGGCAGGGCCGGCTCGATGATCCAGCCGTCGTCGGCGAGCTCGCCCTCGAGCTGCCCGGGCCCCCAGCCGGCGTGCCCCGCGAAGACCCGGGCCCGCCGGATCGTCGACACCGCGTCCTCAGCCATCTCGTCGGTGACGAAGCCGATCGCTCCCATCACCGGGACGTCCGGCCGGTCGGGGTCGGCGAACTCCGCCAGGAGGACGGGGGACCCCGGCTGGACGGGCCCACCCAGGTACAGGGGGTCGTCCGGGCCGACCAGCGAGGACAGGGGAGGGACGGCCTCGGCCACCGTGGTCTCGGTGGGCCGGTTCAGCACGACGCCCACCGCTCCGTCGTCGTCGTGGGCGGCCACCAGCACCACGGTGCGCCGGAAGTTCGGGTCGACCAGGCCCGGTCCGGCGATCAGCAGCTGGCCCCTGAGGGAATCCACGGCTCCATCATGGCCCACCGGGGGCGATGGCGGCGGTGCTCAGGACCCGGGGCAGCGGAGGCCGTCGAGCACCGCGGTGGGAAATGCTGCCGCGAACAGGCGGTCGTCGCGCTCCGCCTCGGGGACGAGGTCGGGGTCGGGGGCGTGCTGGCCCCTGGTGTACTCGGCCAGGAACCGCGCCACCTGCTCGAGGGTGTAGCCGTTCTCCTCGAGCTCCTCGAGGTCGAGCCAGACCTGGGACGGCCGCTGCTTGAGTAGGACCTCGCGCTCGTCGCCGTCGCCGTCGAACGCCTGGCCGATGTGGATGCGGAGGATCTTCTCGTCGATCTGGAACCCGCCGGAGAACTCGACCTTCGGGGTGGCCCCGTGGTCGGCCATCACCAGCAGGGCCCACTCGCCCTCGCCCACCTCCCGGTCGAGGGTCTCGACCAGCCGGCCGAGGGCGATGTCGTCGGCCCGCACCGCCCCCTCCATCTGCGGGCTGTTCATCGTCCAGTTGTGGCTGACCTCGTCGGCGTGCTTGAAGTTCGTGAACAGGAGGTCGGGGAGGTCGTCGGCCCCGAAGCCCTCGCGCCGGATCACCTCCTCGACGACGCGCGACTGCCAGCCGGAGGAGGTCATGCGGCCCAGGAAGTCCTCGTCGTCGACGATGTCCACGCCGAACCACAGCCCGTCGGCCTCCCCGTCCACGAGGTCCACCTCGTCGGCGGTCGGCCGGGGGACGTCGTTCGCGTACTCCGGGAACCGGAAGAACGGCGCGCTGACCTGGGCCAGGCCCCAGCCCCCCTCCCGGCGGAGCACCGCGACGTCGGCGTCCCCGCCCTCCCGGTACGTGCCCTGGCCGACCATCCCCAGGTACCAGTTGTCGAAGGCCACGATGCCGACCAGCGGGTCGTTGCCGTTGGCCCCGTCGTACAGGTCGGCCAGGGTGGGGTGGCGCTGGGCCCGGACGCCCACGTCCTCCAGGAAGACCATCTCGCCCTCCTCCCGCCACCAGTGGTCCACGACCCCGTGGAGCCGCGGGAACGCGCCGGTGCCGATCGTGGCGTGGACCGATCCGGAGATCGTGGGGGTCGAGCCGACCTCCGCGTTCTCGTACCAGGCCCCCTCGTCGACCAGGCCCCGGAGCGTGGGCCAGGCGTCGGGGTAGAGGTCCAGGACGTTGCGACCGGCCGCGTCCCAGACCATGACGACCACGAGGCGGGGTGGAGGGCCGGCCCGGCCCGCGGGGAGGGCCTCCTCCAGCGGGCTGCCGTCGGGCGCGTCGAAGTCGAACCCGATGAGCTCGGCGATCGTGGGGGCCACGTCGGCCAGGGTGGCCGGCCGGTCCACCGACCCGGCCGCCTCGACGTGGCCGGGGCCGTACACGAGGAGCGGGACGTGCTGGAGGTACTCCCAGGGCCCCGAGTGGGAGAACCAGTTCCCGACCGTGTTGGGCTCCTCGGGCACGATCTGCACGTCGCCCGAGCGCTCCGGCTGGTAGCCGGCCACGATCCGCCGGAGCTGGTCCTCGGGGAGGGAGCAGGCCGCCTGCTCGAAGGCCCCCGGTGCCGGCTCCGGGGGAGCCGTGACGGCCGGGGTGGTGGGTGGCGGGTCGAGCGGCGAACCGGTGCACGCCGCCAGGGTGACCAGCACGGCCGCGGGGAGCATGGCGGTGAGACGGCGCGGGAGGCGAGCCAAGGCCCGCACAGTCAACCGGACCGCCGGCCTGAGCGACAACCCCGGCCCCGGGCGCGGGATCGGCGGCCAAGGTGGCGGCCCCGCCACCACCTGGGCGAGGATGGGGCCTGGGGAGGGTGCGTGATGCCAGAGATCTCGGTCGTCTGCGTGCTGCACGAGAACCTCGCGCCGGAGCGGCACGTCGAGCGCCTCGCCGCGCAGTCGGTCGTGTCCGACATGGAGGTCGTGCTCGTCGAGGGGTGGCACGTGGTGGACTCCGGTCCTCCGATCCGGCGGGCCATGGAGCGCCTGGCGGGCCGGCTCGAGCTCAGGTACCTGGACCTCCCCCCGCGCGGCCGCGCGGCCTGCTGGAACGCGGGGATCGCGGCCACGACCGCGCCGCTCGTCCTCCTGCTGGGCGACGACTTCTTCGCCGGGCCCGGTCTGGTGGGAGAGCACCTCCGGCTCCATCGGGAGCGTCCGGAGGAGAACGTCGCGGGCCTGGGCCCCGGCATCTTCCCGGACTACATGCAGGTCTCGCCGTTCATGCGCTGGCTGGAGGACGAGGGGAAGCTCTACGGGGTCTCGTTCACCCGCGTGGACCTCGAGGCCATGGCACGGTTCTTCTACGGCGCGAACACCTCCCTGAAGCGGTCGTTCCTCGAGCGCGTTGGCCCCTTCCAGGAGGCCTTCCCCTACCACGGGTGGGACGACTTCGAGATGGGCGAGCGCCTGTTCGGGGCGGGGATGGAGATCGCGTGGCTGCCCGATGCCCGCGCCGATCACGAGCACCCGATCACGCTGGGCGACCGGCGGGCGGTCATGGGGGAGTCGGGGGAGTCCGCCGTCATCTACGAGCGCTTCCACCCCGGCAGGCACATCTGGCACGACGTCGTCGAGGTGCCCGCGTGGCGCCTGGCGATGTCCGCGGTGAAGCGGCGCCTGGCTCACCTCGTCCGCCGGGACGAGGCGTCGCTCGGTCGCCACTACAACGCCGCCCTCAACCGCGCCTTCGCCCGGGGCTACCGCCGGGCCCTCGTGGGGAGGCCCTCCCCGGCGACCCCCCGCCCACGGGCCGTCGTCGGGGCGGCCGCCGACCGCTGATCCACCCGCGCCGCCGGAGCGTGGGGGGCGCCTCCGCCCTGGTTCGAGGCGATGGGGATCGCCGAGGACGAGAGTGTTGGCTACGCGACATATCTGGAGAGGGGGCGCCGTCCGGTGGTTGGGTATGGATGGGGGGCGACCTGCGCCCGCCCATTCCCGAGGAGGAGGTCCACATGCGGAGCGACATCGTGCCCGGAGCCACGTTCCCCGACTTCGAGCTGTCCGACCAGACGGGGACGCGACGGAAGCTCTCGGAGCTCCAGGGGGACGATCCGATGATCCTCGTCCTGTCGCGCGGCCACTTCTGCCCGAAGGACCGGCGGCAGCTGCGGAACCTGGTCGAGTTCCATCCGGAGCTCAAGGTCGGATACACGAAGCTCGTCACCATCTCCACCGACAACCTGATGGAGACCAACGAGTTCCGGGACGGCCTGGGGGCACCGTGGCCGTTCCTGTCGGACCCGGGACGCAAGGTCCAGAAGGAGCTCGACATCAAGGAGTACACGGACCCCCACAACGACCCGATGATCCCGTACACGATCGTGCTGGAGCCGGGTCTCAAGGTCTACCGGGTCTACAACGGATACTGGTACTGGGGCCGTCCGTCCATCGACGACCTGCGCCGGGACCTCCGCGAGATGTTCGAGAAGATCCGCCCGGACTGGGACATCAGCGACCCCGACCTGCAGGCGGCGTGGGAGCGCGGCGATCGAGAGCGGTTCTTCCCCTACCGGAAGTCGCGGCGGCAGATGATCGCGTCCTGAGCCCGAGCCGGCCGGGAGGGGGGAGTCCCCGTGGCGGGGCGCCCCCTCCGAGCCGTAGGATCAGCGGACGAGCCCGATGAGGTGCCAGCCCAGCACGGTCCCGCCCGCGTAGGTGACGTGGTGCCAGGCGTCGATGAGGTTGTACTTGAGGCCCCACTTCCACGGCCACGGCGCGAGCTTCAGCACCGGCAGGTGGATCTGCTCCGCGCCCCACACGGCCAGGAAGAACACGACGCCGGCGAGTCCCAGCGGGAGCCCGGCCGGATCGACGAGCGCCCAGAACAGCACCCCCCAGAGCGTGCCGTACACCCAGTGGGTCCAGTAGGCCAGGAGATCGAGGGCCCGCCCCTTCACCTCCTTGATCCCGAACGGTCGCAGGAGCCTGGCGGTGGCCTGCCCCGGGACGACGCTCGGCTGTCGACCGACCCAGTACTGCTCGGAAGTGCTCGAAAGGGTCATGAAGACCGTTCCGACCACGGCGGCCAGGATCCCTCGCAGCAGCATCGCGTCACCCTCCTCCGGAGCTGCCGGAGAGGAAGCTCCGAAGGAGCACAACTCCCACAGGCAGGGGAGCGGTGCGCGAGTGTCACATGGGCGACACATCTGCGAGTGACCCGGAATGGCGGCGGAGGTGACCGAGTTTCCGGTGGTGCTGGGGCCGCGAGCGGCGCCGATCCGCTTGCCCCAGAATGCGAAGGAGCATGAGGGTGGGGAGACAGAGGGTTCGGGAGATCGACGGCAGCGGGGCGCGGATCGCCGAGGTCGGCGGGAAGGCCGCCTCCCTGGACCGGCTCGTGGCCATGGGCTTCCCGGTGCCGCCGGCCGTCGTCCTCTCCGCGAGCGCCTACCACGAGTTCGTGGCGCTCTCCGGGCTCGAGGGATACCTCCGGGGGCTGGCCCTGGAGGACCCGGAGGGGCTCGGGGACGCGGGGGCGGTCGACGATGCGTTCGCCTCGGTCGGGGTCCCGGGGGAGCTGGAAGCGTCGATCCGCCGGGCCACCGCCGGCCTGCTGGAGCGGGGACCCGTCGCCGTGCGTTCGTCGGCCACCGCCGAGGACCTGGCTTCGGCCTCGTTCGCTGGGCAGTACCGGACGCTGCTCGACGTCGGGAGCGAAGAGGCCGTGCTCGACGCGGTCCGGGCCTGCTGGGCGTCCCTGTGGAGCCCGTCGGCCCGGGCATACCGCCGGCGGGCCGGCGTCGACGACGAAGGCCTGGCCATGGGCGTGATCGTCCAGACGATGGTCCCTGCCGAGTGGGCCGGGGTGCTGTTCACCCGGGACCCCGGGGGGGATCCCGAGCTGGCCCGGGTCGAGGCGGTCCGGGGCCTGGGGGAGCAGCTCGTGTCCGGTCGGGTCACCCCGGAGGACTTCCTGGTGGAGCGGGCCACGCTGGCGGTTCGGGCGAGCGACGAGGTTGGCGTGGTTCCTCCGTTCCTGGAGGACCTCCTCCGGCTCGGGGTCCGGATCGAGCGCCGGTTCGGCTCGCCCCAGGACATCGAGTGGGCGTTCGCCGACGGGGAGCTGTGGGTGGTCCAGACCCGGCCGATCACGATCACCGGCATCCGCCGCCACGACGACGACGGTTTCGACACCGAGCCGGGTCCGGGAAGCGCCTACACGCCGATCGGCGTCCAGGAGATGCTCCCGGGCGTCCTGCCCCCCCTTCTGTGGACCATCAACGCCCCCATGCTCGACGAGGGGTTCCGGCGCCTGTTCGGCCAGCTGGGGATCCGCGTACGTGATGGGGCGCCGGTCTCGGTGCTCGGCCGATTCCGGAGCCGGGCCGCCCTGAACCTGTCGACGCTCCGCGACGCCGCCGCGTCGACGCCGGGCGGCTCCCGCGCCGAGGTCGAGCGCCAGTACCTGGGACGGGCGATCTCGGAGGAGGCGGAGGAGGTGCGAGCCGGCCGCGGGGGGATCCGGGGGCTCCTGGCCGGGCTCCGGGCGGTCCGGACCCGCGGAGGGGTGCAGGGCGAGGTAGATCTGTTCGCCGACTCGGTCGACCTGATCCTGGCCCTCGGCATCGACCTGTCCGACCTGCCCGTGGGCCGGCTGCTGGCGTACCGGGCCCGGATCCGGGACCTGGCCTGGCGAGGATATGCGGCCGAGGTGGCCGCGGCGGCCGGCGCCGCCGCGACGTTCCGGTCGCTGGAGCTGGCCCTGGGCCGGTGGGTGCGTTCCGACGCCTCCTCGTGGGCCCAGCGGGTTACGGCAGGGCCCGCCCCGACCGGCCTGGCCGGCTGCAACTCCACGCTCAGCCTGTGGAAGCTGTACGCCGAGCACGTCCCCGGCAAGGCTCCCTACCACGCGCTGACCGATGGGCCGCCGGAGACGGCCGAGCAGCGCCTCCGCGCCCTGGGCGAGGACGGTGAGCGGTTCCTGCAGGCCGTGGGCAAGGCCGCCCGCCACTTCGGGTCCCGAGCGGTGTACGGCGGGCCGACCTGGGACGAGGACCCCTCGTTCGTTTGGTCGACGCTGGCCCGCTGCGGCCCGGCCCTGGCCGCGGCTCCGCCGGAGGAGCGGATGTCGACCACCCGATCGAGGCGAGAGCAGGCCATGGAGGAGCTCATGGGAAAGCTCCGGGCCTCGTGGAAGTGGCGCGTGACCCGGGTCCTCACCGGCCAGGTCGTCGACATGCGCCGCCGGATGCTCCGGCGCCTGGCCGCGGACGCCTCGAGGTTCCTCTCCCTCCGGGAACGGGCCAAGGCCTCGCTCCTCGTCCTCGGTGGCGAGGAGCGCCGGATCATCGTGGAGGGGGCCCGGCGCCTGGTGGCCTCCGGCCTCCTCGCCGGCGCCCCCGACGTGGAGCTGCTGACGGATGGGGAGCTCGAGAGGATGCTCCTGGGCGAGGAGCCGGTCTCCCCCGAGGAGCTGGCCCGCCGCCGCCAGGCACTCGTCGCGGCCGGGGAGGGCGAGCCCCTGCCGGACGTGTTCGAGGGGCTCCCCGGGGTGGAAGAGGAGCCGCCCGTGGAGGGTGACGTGCTGCTCGGATGGGCGGCCAGCGGCGGGAAGGCCCGGGGCCCGGCC
>JACQTL010000204.1 GCA_016210805.1 Actinomycetota bacterium
CTCGCCGTACTGAGCCACGCGGGCCAGCGCTCGGGCGGCGTCCTCCGGGAAGGCGAACGAGGGGATCCGGACTCCCCCCTCACGGAGCTCCGCGGGGACGCCCTTGGCGGACATGAACACGGACAGGAGCGGCATGGCCTTCGGGAGGTCCCCGGCCGCGTCCCGGATCGCCCGGGCCACGTCCTCGGCCGTGGTGGTCAGGGGGCGTATGAAGATCACGACCACCGAGTCGACGTTCTCGTCGGCGGCCACGGCCCGGATCGTCCGGCCGTAGTCCTCTGCGGTGGCCGAGGCGATCATGTCCACGGGGTTCCCGAACGCGGCCTCGGCCGGGAGGAACTCCTCCAGCCGGCGCACGGTGCCCTCGGAGAGCGGGGGGACCTCCAGGCCGTTCGCCTCGCAGGCATCGGCGCACAGGATCCCGGGGCCGCCGGCGTTCGTGACGATCCCCACCCGCTTGCCGGCGGGCGGGGGCTGGTTCCCGAGGAGGGAGGCCACGTCGAACATCTCCTGGAGCGTGTCGGTGCGGATCACCCCGGCCTGGCGGAACAGGGCGTCCACGGTGACGTCGGAGGCCGCGATCAGGGCGCCGGTGTGCGACGAGGTGGCCCGGACCCCGGCGGTCGACCGCCCGCTCTTCACCGCGACGATCGGCTTGGTCCGTCCCACCCTCCGCGCGATTCGCGAGAACTTCCGCGGGTTACCGAAGGACTCCAGGTAGAGCAGGATCAGGTCGGTGTCGTCGTCGGCCTCCCAGTACTGGATCAGGTCGTTGCCGGAGATGTCGGCCTTGTTGCCCACGGACACGAAGGACGACAGGCCCAGGCCGAGGGCGCTCGCGTAGTCGATCACCGCGAGCCCCAGGGCCCCGCTCTGCGACAGGAACCCCATCCGCCCGCGGGGCGGGAAGATCGGTGAGAACGTCGCGTTCATCGAGACGTCCTCGGCGGTGTTCAGCACGCCCATGCAGTTGGGGCCGACCACCCGCATCCCGGCCTGCCGGCAGATCTCCATCAGCTCGTGCTCGCGCCGCCGGCCCTCCGGGCCGGTCTCCGAGAACCCCGACGAGATCACCACCAGGCCCCTCACGCCCTTCCGGGCGCACTGGCGGGCCACGTCGGCCACGATCGCCGCGGGGACCACGATCACGGCCAGGTCCACGGGGCCGGGGACGTCGTCGATCGACGGGTACGCGGCGACCGACTGGACCACCTCGGCCTTGGGGTTCACCGGGTAGACCGGGCCGTTGTACCCCTGCTCCAGGAGGTTGTGGAAGACCTCGCCGCCGATCGTCCCCCGGGTCCGGGACGCCCCGATCACCGCGACCGACCGGGGGGCCAGCAGCGAGCGCGTCGCGGCGACGGCGGCGACCCGCTCCCGCTGCTCGAACCGGTCGAGGGTCCCCTCCGTGAGCGAGGTGGGGAACTCCACGAAGATCGTCCCCGGCTCGGAGCGCATCTGCACCTGGAAGCCGCTCTCCCTGAACACCTCGACCATCCGGTGGTTCTCCGGGAGGACCTCCGCGCAGAACAGCTCGATCCCGTTCCCCTCGGCGACCTCGGCCAGCTCGCCGAGGAGGATCGTCCCCAGGCCCCGGCCCTGGAACGCGTCGGCCACCGCGAAGGCGACCTCGGCCCGGCCGGGCAGGGTCCGCTGGTAGTAGCCGTGTCCCACGACGTTTCCGTCGAGGCCCGAGGTGGCCACGAGGCCGTATCGCTCGCCGTAGTCCACGTCGACCGCGTGCTTCGCCGCCCGGCGGACGTCCACCAGGCTCGAGAAGAAGCGGAGCCAGCGCGACTCCGCCGACAGGCTCTCCAGGAACCGGACGACGGCGTCCTCGTCGTCGGGACGGGCCGGCCGGACGTGAACGGTCGCTCCGTCGCGAAGGACGACGTCGGCCTCTCGGTGAGCGGGGTACTCGCCGGCCATCTCCCGCATCGTACCCAGCCCGGCCCTCGCGGGCGCCGGGCCCTCCGGCCCCCGGGGGAGGGGGCGGTCGGCCCTCACGGCCCCCCGGGCCCGAACCTACCTTGGTGGAAGGAAGGAGGGACCTGGATGGCTCGCTGGCAGGACTTCAGGACCTGTCCCACCTGCGGCCTGGACCTGGCCACCGGGGAGGGCGAGCGTGGGTGCGCGTGGGGCGAATGCCCGTATCTCCCCGAGGAGCTGAACGTGTGGTGTGACTACTGCCGGTTCAACTTCCTCACGATGGAGGGCAACTCTCCCTGTCCCGACCCGATGGCCTGCGATCACGCCGCGGAGCCACTCTCGCACCTGGACACGCTCCGGTCGTGGCTCGCCGCCCGGGACGCGTCCCGTGCGGGGGAACGCGTCCCGTAGCGGGCGGCGGCTCCGTCCTCCCGCGTCTCGTCAGGCGGGGAGGACGACCAGGGTGCCGGTCATCGCGGGCTGGTGCACCTTGCACACGAACCGGAAGATCCCCGCCCTGTCGGCGGTGAACTCCACCCGGGTGACCTGACCCCTCTTCACCTCGAAGTCGATCCCGTAGCCCTCGAGCGTGGCGGGGTGGCTGGCCCCGTTGACCCCGAAGAACTCCAGGGTGACCCGATCGCCCTGGACCACGGTGACCTCTCCGGGGAGCCACCGGTAGGTCTCCGCGACCCAGTTCCCGTCGGCGTCGGGCTCCTCGAGCCCGTATCCGTCCCCGGCGGGGAGCGGCGCCGTCGGGAAGGGCTCCTTGTCGACGGACGTCGTCCCCTTGGGCTCGATCGCCGCCATGTAGACGGTTCGCTCGCCGGCCTCCAGGCCGGTACCGCCCGAGGAGCACGCGCTCGCCACCAGCATCAGCGCGAGCGCGGCGAACGCCAGAGCGATGCCTGTTCGCCGTCCCACCGTGACTCACCCCCTCATCGGCCACCCCGTCTCGGGGATCTCCCGTCGGGCGCGGCCCTCGGCCTCCACGGTGCCTCCCCGAGCGTCTAGGGGCCATCCCCCCGTTCGGCCTCGGGGACCATCCGATCGGAGGGGGTGCACCCGGGTCGCCCGGGACCTTCGTCCCGGTCCCGGCATGCCGACCGGCCCGTGACGCCGGCCCCGATCGGACCGAAAACGAGATATGGGCCGGACCCACCATCCCGGGTCGAAGAACGGGCTGCCCGGCCGCCCGGGCTGGGCGGCCGGCTGGCAGGGGCTGCCGTCGTGGGGGCGGATCTCGTTCCTGGGGCTCGGCGCGGCCGCCCTCCTGGCCGTGGCGCTGGGCATCTACATCCCCCGGCAGGTGGAGCGGCACATGCTCAGGGCCCAGACGGACTCGAACCGCCAGGTCCTGGAGGCCCTGCTCGAGACGCGCACGCTCCCCCTGGACGACATGGGGTCGGGGATGGGGGACCTCGACCGGTTCGTGGCCTCGGCGATCCTGCGCGGGGACTTCGTCCGCGTGAAGCTGTGGAGCCCCGAGGGGCGCATCCTCTACTCCGACGACCGGCGGCTCGTGGGACGGACCTTCGCGCTGTCCGCCGAGGTCATCGGGGCCCTGAACGGCGAGCCGCAGAGCGAGCTGTCCGACCTCTCCGACCCCGAGAACAGCCTCGAGCGGACCCTGGCCCACCGGCTCCTGGAGTTCTACTTCCCGGTCCATCAGGGGGGCCGGGTCGTCGCGGTGTGGGAGGTCTACCAGTCGCTGGACCGCTTCGAGGACAACCTGTCCCGGGTCCGCCTGGCCGTGTGGACGAGCGTCGGGAGCGGGCTGGGCGTGCTGCTGGTCTTCCTGGTGTCGTCCTTCGGAAGCCTGCTCTCCGTGGTCCAGCAGCGGCGCCGGGAGGCCGAGGCGAGGTCGCGAGACCTGTCCGCGCTCCTGGAGGTCTCCCGGTCGGTCGGCTCGACCCTGGACCCGGCGGGCCTTTCCGGTGCCGCCGTGCGGACGATCCAGGAGGAGGGACGGTTCCAGGCCGTCGGCCTGGTCCGGCCCCCGGTCGATGGATCACCGGCGTCCGTCATGGCCGTCAGCGCCGAGGAGGGGTGTCCGGCTGGGTGCGTCCGGGCCGCGGCGGAGGGGAGGGCGAGCGAGCGAGGCGGATGCAGCTCCCTGGTCATCGGCCTGGGAGGCGATCGGGAGGAGGCCCTCTCACTCGTGGCCTGCCGGGCCGGCGACGCCACCTTCACCGAGGAGGACCGGGCCCTCCTCGAGACCGCGGGCGAGCACATCCGCATGGCCCTGGAGAACGCGGACCTCTACGGGAGCCTCAGGACGGCCCAGCGCGAGCAGCGAGAGCTGACCCGCCGGCTGGTCACCGCGCACGAGGACGAGGCCAACCGGGTCGTGGGCGAGATCCACGACGGCCTCGGCCAGGACCTGCACCGCGTCCTGTTCGGTCTGCGGGGGTGCCGGGGAGGGTCCCCCGAGGAGACCGCGGACGAGCTCGACCGGCTGGAGTCGATCGTTGCCGGGTCCGTGGGGCGCCTGCGCCGGCTCCTTCAGGAGCTTCGCCCCACCACCCTGGAGGACGTGGGCCTGGGCGCCGCCCTCCGCGGGCTCGCGGATCGGCTGGAGCGGCGTGATCGGCTGAGGGTCGAGATGCGAGGTGACGACAGGATCCCGGCGGATCTGCCCCTGGCCGTGCGCGTGGCGGCGTTCCGCATCGCCCAAGAGGCCCTCCGCAACGTCCTCAAGCACTCGGACTCGCGACGGGCCACCGTCGACGTCGGGGCCGAGGACGGGGTCCTCGAGGTCAGGGTCTCCGACGAGGGGCGGGGCCTGCCGTCCACGCCGGGGGACGGCCTGGGGATGTGGCTGATGCGGGAGCGGGCCGAGGCCGTCGGGGGCACGCTGTCCGTGGAGTCGGGCCCGGAGGGCACGGTCGTGTCCGCGGTCATCCCGCTGGGGGGCCACCGATGACCTCCCGGACGACGCGTCTCATGCTCGTGGACGACCACGAGGTGCTTCGGGAAGGCCTCACCTTCATGCTCAGGGTGGAGCCCGTCCTGGCCGTCGTCGCCGAGGCCGGCAGCGGGAGGGAGGCCCTGGAGAGCCTGGAGGCGGCACTGCCGGACGTGGTGCTGCTGGACGTGAAGATGCCCGACGTCGGCGGGCTCGAGACGCTCCGCCGGATCAGGGAGCGGTGGCCGGAGCTGCCCGTCCTCGTCCTCACCATGTACGACGACCCCGAGTACGTCGATCAGGCCCTGCAGGCCGGCGCATCCGGATACGTGCTCAAGAGCATCGGCCGGGAGGAGCTGGTCCGGGCCGTGCGGGCCGTCTCGGGGGGCGGCGGGTACCTCCAGGCGGAGATCACGCGTCCGGTCCTCGCCCGGTTCGCCCGGATGGCTCCCATGCCGGAGCGAGCGCCGCATCTCAGTCCCCGGGAGCTGGACGTTCTCCGGCTGCTGGCGGAGGGGCGGTCCAACCGCCAGATGGCCCGCGACCTCGGCATCACCGAGGCGACGGTGAAGGGCTACCTGCGTGAGCTCTTCGAGAAGCTGGGCGCGTCCGACCGCGCGCACGCCGTGGCCCTGGCGCTCCGCACCCGACTGATCGAGTGATCCGGCGGCCGCCCTCACGTGGGCCACATCCGGGCGGCCCGCCGCTCCGAGCCGGGGAGCCGGGCCAGCCAGGGGTGGGTCCAGGCCTTGGCCAGCGCGACGGCGCCCGCGGCCAGGGCCACCCAGGCCCCCAGGGCCCCCGCGGCGGAGGGCAGGAGACCCCCCGCCTCGAGCACGACGGCGAGCAGCCCCGCGTTCCCGACGAGGACCTGGAGGTTCCCGCCGATCTCCACGGCGGCGAGGGCCCGCCGGCGTCGGTCGGGGTGCCCCGGGCGCTGCACGGGCAGGAGGTACTGCCAGGCTCCCAGAAGGGTCTGGATCACCCAGCCGGCCACCGCGGCGGACAGGAAGACGTCGCGGAACCCGGTGAACGAGCCGGGCTCGGCGACGAGCCTGACGGCCAGAGCGACCGAGCCCGCGATGCCCCAGCCCATCGCGGCGACCAGGTGCTTCGCGGCGACGGGCACCGGCCACCGCCGAGGCATCCGGGCCGTGCGGACGGCCATCGCGGCTAGGCCCGCCATCCCCAGGGCGAAGGCCACGGCGCCGGCCGCGGCCACCCCGTCGGCCCGGAGGGCGAGCCCCCCGGCGAGCGCGGCCACCCCGGAGGCGAGCAGGGCGGCGGCCGTCGATCCTCGCCAGGCCGGCATCCGCACCCGGAGCACCGTGGGGAGGAACGTCACCAGGGTTCCCGCGATCGTCAGCGAGGCGAAGCCCAGGACGTTCAGGACCTGGTGCGCGCTCCGGAGGGCGAGGTAGGCCTGGGCGTCCCGGACCGCGCCGGCCCCCAGGAGCGCGCCGAGGGCCACCCCCGCCAGCACCGCCGCGAGCGCGGAGCCGTAGAGGAACACGGTCACGACGTGCCGCCGGTTCAGCGCCCGACGCCACGTCCGGAGCGCGAGCGCGGCGAGGAGCAGCATCCCCGCGCCGAACAGCGAGCCTCCCAGGCCCACCAGCCAGGGGATCCCGGCCGGCATCCCCGCGGCGACGAGGGCCGCCCCCGCGTTCACCAGGGCGAACTGCGTGGCCACGGCCCCGGTGCCCGGCGCCGGGGCGGCGGCCAGGGCCGCGGTGAACGAGAGCAGGTTCCCGCTGATCGACACGGACACCGCGCCGGCCAGGGCGAGGTGGACGGGGAGCCAGAGCCCCAGCCGCGCGTCCGTGGGGAGCAGGAGCGACAGGGCCGCGGCGAAAAGCCAGAGCCGCCCGGCGACGTGGTAGGGGCCGATCCACCCTCGCCCGCGCACGGGACCCGTTCTATCCCATGGCGCGCGTGGCCGGCCACGGCGACCTCCGCGTCCGGCGAGTACGCTTGGCGGACGTGAGCGATCCCTCGACGCCGGCGTCCCCCCCGGACCGCCTGGACACCTCGGGCGGCCCCGTCGGCTACTGGAGCCTCACCCGGGTCGCGGAGCTCGATCGGCTCGTCCGGATCCCCTACGTGGCCCGGATCCTCCTGGAGAACGTGCTCCGCAGGCAGGGGACCGGGGCAGGCCCGATGCACGTCGAGGCCCTCCTGGGCTGGCCCGACGCCCCCCGGATCGAGATGCCCTTCCACCCGGGCCGGGTGGTCTTGCAGGATTTCACCGGCGTCCCGGTCGTGGCCGACCTGGCCGCGATGCGCTCGGCCGTGGCCCGGCTGGGCGGCGACCCCGCCCGGGTCGATCCGCTGATCGACACCGACCTGGTGATCGACCACTCCGTGCAGGTCGACGCGTTCGGCTCGCCGGATGCCTTCGCGAAGAACGTGGTGATGGAGTACCGGCGCAACCGGGAGCGGTACGCCTTCCTCCGGTGGGCCCAGACTGCTTTCGGGCGGTTCCGGGTGGTGCCCCCCGGCTCGGGGATCGTCCACCAGGTGAACCTGGAGCGCCTGGCCACCGTCGTGGCGGTGGACCCGGCGGAGGGTGGCGAGCCGGCGGCTCGGCCGGACACGCTGGTCGGCACCGACTCCCACACGACGATGATCGGCGGGCTCGGCGTCCTGGGCTGGGGCGTGGGGGGCATCGAGGCCGAGGCCGCGATGCTCGGCGAGCCCGTCTCGATGCTCGTCCCCCGCATCGTGGGCGTCCGCCTGTCCGGCTCGATGCCCGAGGGCTCCACGGCCACCGACCTCGTCCTCACGCTCACCGAGCTCCTCCGGGGCGTGGGGGTGGTCGGCGCGTTCGTGGAGTTCTTCGGCCGGGGTCTCGGGGCCCTGACCGTTCCCGACCGGGCCACCGTCAGCAACATGTCGCCCGAGTACGGGGCCACCGAGGGGGTGTTCCCCGTCGACGAGCAGGTCCTCGCCTACCTGCGAGGCACGGGGCGGGACGACGAGGTGGTGGACCTGGTGGAGAGGTACACGCGTGCGCAGGGCCTCTTCCACGAGGCCGGGGCTCCGGAGGCCGTCTACGACGAGGTGCTCGACTTCGACCTGTCGACCGTCGAGCCCTCGCTGGCCGGCCCGAAGCGGCCCCAGGACCGGCTCCCCCTCGCCGCAGTCGCGCCCGCGGTGCGCCGGGAGCTCGAGTCGGCCGGCCGGCCTCTCCCGGCGAGCGGCGGGCACGGCGGGAACGGGGCGGGGCCGAGGGACGGCTCCGTGGTGATCGCGGCCATCACGAGCTGCACGAACACGTCGAACCCGGCGTCGATGGTCGGGGCCGGGCTCCTGGCCCGGGCCGCCGCGGAGCGGGGCATGCGGGTCGCTTCCTACGTGAAGACGTCGCTGGCTCCCGGATCGCCCGTGGTGATGAGCTACCTGGAGCGCGCCGGCTTGGTCGGCCCCCTCCGGGAGCTCGGGTTCGACCTGGTCGGGTTCGGCTGCACGACCTGCATCGGGAACTCCGGCCCCCTCCCCGACGAGGTGGCCAGGGCCATCGACGAGGGGAGCCTGTCCACCGCCGCGGTCCTGTCCGGGAACCGCAACTTCGAGGGTCGCATCCACCCCCAGGTCAGGATGGCCTTCCTGGCCTCTCCGGCCCTCGTGGTGGCGTACGCGATCGCCGGGCGCGTGGACGTCGACCTCACCGCGGAGCCGATCGGCACCGACCGGGATGGGAACGACGTCTACCTCCGCGACCTGTGGCCCTCCGCCGCCGAGGTGGCCCGGACCGCCGCGGACGCCATGGACCCGGAGGCCTACCGCCGCGGGTTCGAGCGGATCTTCGAGGGAGACCAGCAGTGGAGGTCCCTGCCCGTCCCCCAGGGGGCGCTCTACGAATGGGACCCGGGCTCGACCTACCTGACCGAGCCGCCCTGGCTGGAGGAAGTGACCCTGGACCCGGCGCCCCTCGAGGACGTGAGGGGGGCCCGGGCCCTGGCGGTGGTGGGCGACACGGTGACCACCGACCACATCTCGCCGGCCGGCTCGATCCCGGCGTCATCCCCGGCCGGGAGGTGGCTCCAGGAGCGGGGCGTGCCGCCCGACGCCCTGCATTCGTACGGGGCCAGGCGAGGCCACCACGAGGTCATGGTCCGGGGGACCTTCGCCAACATCCGGCTGCGCAACCGGATGGTCCCCGGCGTCGAGGGGGGCTACACGATCCACCTCCCGGACGGCGACGAGATGACGATCTACGAGGCCTCGATGCGCTACCGCGAGGAGGGGGTGCCGCTGGTGGTGCTCGCGGGCGTGGAGTACGGGGCCGGCTCCAGCAGGGACTGGGCGGCCAAGGGGACCGCGCTGCTCGGGGTCCGGGCCGTGATGGCCCGGAGCTTCGAGCGGATCCACCGGTCGAACCTCGTGCAGATGGGGGTGCTGCCCCTGGAGTTCCCGGAGGGCCAGGACGCCGCGTCGCTCGGCCTCACGGGCCGGGAGACGTTCGATGTGGAGGGCATCGCCGGGCGCACCGAGCCGGGCGGGACGGTTCGCGTGGTGGTCCACCGGGAGGACGGGACGACCGTGGAGCTCGACGCCCGGAGCCGCCTGGACTCCCCGGCCGACGTCCACTTCCTCCAGCAGGGCGGGATCCTCCCCGCGGTGGTCCGCTCGCTGGTCTCCGGGAGCGACTAGTCTGGCTCAGACTAGTGCCGCGAGCGCGCGGGGGCCGTCGCTCTCCCGGAGCGACTCCACGATCTCACGGTAGGTTCCCCCGGAGTCGTCGCCGGCGGCGTCGGTGTCCATGATGCTCACGGCCCCCCGGCGGTCCACCCCGAACAGGCCGAACCGGGGCTCGTAGGAGCCCCACTCCCAGTTGTCCACCAGGCTCCAGTGCAGGTACCCGGCCACGGGAACGCCCTCCCGGGCCGCCTGGAGCAGCTCCCCGACGTGAGCCCGCAGGAACGCGGGGCGGCGCCAGCCGTCCGCGCGGTCCCGGCGGAGGCCTCCCCGGACCCGCGTGGCCATCCCGTTCTCGGCCACCAGGATGGGGAGCGGCCGGTCGGGCCGGTGGTAGGCGCGGAGGAACATGCGGAGGCCCTGGGGGCGGATCGTCGTCTCCCACAGCTCCGCCCCCACGGGGATCGTCCGCTCCCGCCACGTGCGCGCGGATGGCATCCGCGCGTAGTCGGAAAGGGGCGGGACGTAGTGGTCGAGGGCCAGGTAGTCGTGCGCGGGACCGTCGCCCGCGTACAGCCGGTCGACGTAGGTGGGCAGCGAGGACGCGAGGTCGGGCAGGAGGATCCTCCCGACCAGAGCCTCCACCCGCATCGAGGTGGGCCCGGCCAGTCCGGCGATCTCGGACTCGAAACGCGACCGCTCCACGGCGAGGTGGTCGCGCAGCGCGTGCCGGGGAACGCCGGCCGCCCGGGCGGCCCCCAGCTCGAACAGGCCGAGGTCCTGGTGGTACCCGGATCGCGCGTAGGTGTTGAAGCTCACCATCGGGGCCGGCCAGCCCTCCTCGGTGTACGCCCGGTGCACGGCCCGGTAGCCGCGCACGTGGGCGGCCATGATTAGGTCCTGGGCCCGCCGGAACCTGGCCACCGAGAGCCCGGCGCCCCGGGGGTGGCCGGGGAACACGTAGGTGAGCAGGGCGAGGATGTTCGGCTCGTTCACGGTGAGCCACCACCTCACCGGAGCCTCGCCCCGCTCGGCCAGGGCCCGGCCCAGGTTCCGCGCCGCCTTCTCGGCGTAGCGCTCGAAGGCCTCCGGCATCCAGGCCTCCAGCCAGGGGTCGGTCCCCAGCCACGCCGGCTGGGTGAAGTGGTGGAGGGTGAGGACCGGCTCCAGGCCCCGGGCCCGGCAACCGGCCACGATCGCCGCGTAGCGGCCGACGGCGTCCCGGTCGAGCCCCGCACCGGAGGCCGGCTGGAGCCTCGACCACTCGACCGAGGTCCGGAGGGCGGTCAGCCCGAGGCCGGCGGCGAGGTCCAGGAGGGGCTCCGGCTCGATCCAGAACCGCACGCCCTCGCCGGAGGGCTCCACCCTGCCCGATCGTTCCCAGGCCGCCCACTGGTCCTCGGGCTCGCCGGGGGCGCCCAGCCCGCCCTCGACCTGCTTGCCGGCCACGGCGGCGCCCCACAGGAACCCGTCCGGGAGCGGGGACCCCTCCCCGGCGAGCCAGGAGAGGTCGGGGGGCCGGTACGGGGGCCGGACGTCCGTCACGGGGCCGAGCATTACAGTTCGACCGGCATGCGGACCACCGACGTAGCGATCGACACGCGGGGCCGCCGGGTGGTGGACGTGACCGACCGGGTGGAGGCCTTCGTCCGGGAGGTGGGGGAGAGCGGCCTGCTCCACCTGTTCCTGGCCCACGCCACGGCGGGGCTCGCCCTCATGGAGACCGGCTCGGGCTCCGAGGGCGACCTCGAGGAGCTCCTGGAACGCCTGCTCCCCCGGGACGACCGCTACTCGCACCGCCACGGCTCCACCGGTCACGGGGGCGACCACCTGCTCCCGGTCCTCGTCTCGCCCTCGCTGGTGCTCCCCGTGGAGGACGGGCGCCTCGTTCTGGGGACCTGGCAGCGGGTCGTGGTGGTCGACCCCAACCGCGAGAACGACCGGCGCCGGCTCCGCCTGTCCTTCGTCTCAGGCTGAGCCCGGGGGGCCGGCGGTCGCGGGACGGCCGGTGACCTCCCGGCCGCCGCGGCCGGCCCGCTGCATGTGGAAGGTGGCCCGGGGATCCTGCGCGGAGGCCTTCCCGGCCCGCATCACCGCGAACCGGACCGCGATCGCTCCCGCCGTGCCGAGCACCGCCCGGGCCACCGTCCTCGCCCTCGACCTCCCGGGCCAGAGCGAGAGCCCCAGGCTCGCTCCGGCGAGGACCTTCGCGGACCGCCACAGGGCCCCGGAGACCCCCTCCCGGAGCGGCCGGCCCACCCGATCCACGCGCGAGGCCTCCTTCTCCACGGCGACCATCGCCGCCATCCCGGCGATCTTCCCGGCCAGCCCGAACCGGTGGACGACTTCCTCCTCCCGCCGGTTCAGGCCGGTCAGCTCGAGCAGCGACGCGGCGCTCGACATCGCCGAGGCCACGAACAGCATGGGGAGGGTCCGCCGGGTCTCCTGCCAGATCGGCACCGCCGTGCTGGAAAGGAGGACGGCCGTGTACCCGGAGAGGGGGAGACCGACCAGGCCCGCTCCCAGGCCGGCGGCGTCGGCCAGGGCTCGGAGGGCCCCTCCGGCTCCGGACAGGGCCGCGGCCCCGCTCGCCGCCGGCGTGGCCGCGGCCAGGACCCACGAGCCCAGGGAGAGCGGCGAGGTCGGCCGGAACACCCGGAGCATGTTCAGGAACCGCTCGGGCCGCCCGAGGTCGATCACCAGGAACGCCGTTCCCAGGCCCCCGCCGACCGCCCCGATCCACCGGCATCGCCGGACCAGCCCGTCCATCCCCTCCCGGTCCACGAGCTGGGCCACCGCGCCCAGCACGTTCGCCGCGCCGGCGGCCCCGCCCACGTAGAAGTAGGCCGGCACGGACCAGATCCACACCGGCTCCTTGATCGCCGGCCGGTCGTAGTAGGTGGGATCCGTCCGGCGGTCGCCGTCCCCAGACGGGACCATCCGCCACACCTCGAAGGGGGCCGCGCCCTCCGCCTCGGACCGACGGGCCGGGGCGGTCTGATCCGCGGCCTCGCCCTCCAGGATCCCCACGCGCGGGTCGACGTTGCGCCCGTCGCCCTCGGTGGGCCGGTGGCCCCCGCCGCTCGTCGCCACGTCCTCCGCGCTCATCGAGACCCGTTCCGTCCCGCGACCACCGCGCCGATCGCCGCCGCGGCCATGGCCACGACGGCAGCGGCCATCGACGCCCACCCGCTCCCGTTCCTCTTGGCCGGGGCCACGGGGTCGGGCGGGAGGTTGTAGACCTCCGGCCGGTCCACCAGTAGGAAGAACGCGTTGAGCCCCTCCGTCCCGGGCTGCGAGGCCTCGTCCACGCCGTACAGGTACGCCTCGCTCACCCCCCGTTCCCGGAGGGTCTGGAGCCGCCCCCCGGCCAGCACCTTGAGCTCGTCGAGGTCCCCGAACTGGATCGAGTCGGTCGGGCAGGCCTTGGCGCAAGCCGGCTCCATGTCGTCCTTCAGCCGGTCGTAGCAGAGCGTGCACTTCCAGGCCCGGCCGTCCTCCTCCCGCCGGTCGATCACCCCGAAGGGGCAGCCCACGATGCAGTATCCGCACCCGTTGCACACGTCGGGCTGCACGTACACGGAGTCGAACTCGGTCCGGACGATGGCCCCGGTGGGGCAGTTCTCCAGGCATCCGGCCCGCTGGCAGTGCTTGCACACGTCCGACATCAGGAGCCACGAGAAGCTCCCCTGGCCGGCGACCTGTCCCGAGAGGGGCACGGGGCGCTCGATGAACGAGACGTGCCGCCACGTGGAGGCCCCGAGGTCGACGGTGTTGTCGTAGGACATGCCGGTGAAGGAGAAGCCGTCGTCGGGGAGCTGGTTCCACTCCTTGCAGGCCACCTCGCAGGCCTTGCACCCGATGCACACGGTCGTGTCGGTGAAGAACCCCTTGGGTCGGGGGGCTCCGCCCTTGGGTCGGGGGGCTCCGCCCCCCGACTGCCCCCCGAAGACCTCATGGGTCGCGCTGGTCGCGCCCGTCGCGGTCACGGCTGCTCGCCTTCCCTGGACTCGCCGGCCTTCGCGCCGTGCCGGCCGGCCGGCTTCTTCGCGACGACCGGCAGGTCGCGACGGGCCCTCGGGCCCCTCCGCGACGGCGACACGAGCGGTCCGGAGGTCACCACCCTCCGGGAGCGGCTGCGCCGGCCGGGCTCGATGTTCCCGGTGAGGGCCTTGGACTCCTGGATCGAGACGTTGGGGTCGGCCACGAACGAGATGAGCTCGTTCGTGGTGTCCCCCCGGACCAGCCCGTGGGAGCCCCAGTGATAGGGCAGCCCGATCTGGTGCACCGTGCGGCCCCTGATCCGAAGCGGAGGGACGCGGCTCGTGACCAGGACCCGGCACTCGATCTCGCCCCGAGCCGTCGTGATCGTGGCCCACCCGCCGTTCTCGAGTCCTTTCTCGCGGGCGAGCTCCGGCGAGACCTCGCAGAACATCTCGGGCTGGAGCTCGGACAGCCACGACAGCCACCTGGTCATCCCCCCGGCCGTGTGGTGCTCGGTGAGGCGGTAGGTCGTGATCACGTGGGGGAACCGGGGGTCGCCGAAGGCCCGGTGGTAGGGGTTCTCCTTGCGGACCCACTCCATCCGGGCGGGGTTGCACTGCTGCCCGTAGAGGGGGTTCTCGATCACCGACTCCTGGGGCTCGTAGTGGGTGGGCAGCGGGCCGTCCAGCAGGCCGTTCGGCGCGAACAGCCAGCCCTTGCCGTCGGCCTGCATGATGAAAGGGTCGATGCCCGAGATCGTGTCGATCCCCCTGGACCGCTTCTTCGGCCGGTACGAGGGTGGGCGGTCCCTGATGAAGTCGGGGACGTCCTCACCTGTCCACTCGCCCCGCTCCTCGTCCCACCAGACGTAGCGCTTGCGCTCCGACCAGGGCTTCCCCTCGGGGTCGGCCGAGGCCCGGTTGTACAGGATCCTGCGGTTGGCCGGCCAGGCCCACGCCCACTCGGGAGCCACCCAGCTCTGCTCCCGTCCGGGCTTCTTCCGGGCCGTCTGGTTCACCCCGTCGGCGTAGCACCCGGAGTAGATCCAGCACCCGCACGCCGTGGAGCCGTCTTCCTTCAGGTCCAGGAACGACGAGACCGGCGAGGCGTCCACCGTGGAGTGGCCGTTCACCTCCCGGAGGACGGCCTCAGCGTCGGGCTCGTCGTGCCGGCCCCGCGTCGGGTAGTCCCAGGTGAGGTCGAGGATCGGCCGGTCCTTGGGGTCGGTGGAGCCCTCGTGGAGCCGCTTCAGCCTCCGGCCCAGCTGGAACATGAACCACAGCTCGCTCCGGGAGTCGCCGGGCGGATCCACGGCCCTGTGGTGCCACTGGACGAGGCGCTGAGTGTTCGTGAACGAGCCGTCCTTCTCGGAATGGGCGGCGGCGGGGAAGAAGAACACCTCCGTGGCGATGTCCTCCGGGCGGACCTCACCGCGCTCGATCTCCGGGGCGACCTTCCAGAACTCCGCCGTCTCGGTCGGGGCGAAGTCCCGGACCACCACCCACTCGGCGCGGCGGAGCCCCTTGCGGTGGAAGGCCCCGTGCATCGAGCCGACCGTGGGGTTCTCGCCCATCACGAAGTAGCCCTTGACCTTGCCGTCGGCCATGTCGGCCACCGTGGTCATGTGGGAGTGGTCGCCGGTCAGGTGGGGGAGGTGGCCGAACGCCCAGCCGTTGTCCTTGCGGGCGGCCTCCCCGAACCACGCCTTGAGCAGCGACACGGCGTACTTCGGGAACTCCGACCACCAACCCGAGGCCGACTCGTTGTTCGCGATGTAGCCGTCGAAGTCCATGTCGAAGCTCGCCTTGGGCATGGGGAGGTAGCCGGGGAGGAGGTTGTAGAGGGTGGGGATGTCGGTGGACCCCTGGATCGACGCGTGCCCCCGCAGGGCCAGGATCCCGCCCCCCGGCCTGCCCATGTTCCCCAGGAGGAGCTGGACGATCGAGGCCGTGCGGATGTACTGGACCCCCACCGAGTGCTGGGTCCAGCCCACCGCGTAGCAGAACGCCGAGGTGCGCTCCCGCCCCGAGTTCTCGCACAGGGCGTCGGCGACCTTCAGGAACAGCTCCTTCGGCACGCCGCAGGTCTCCTCCACCACCTCGGGCGTGTACCGGGAGAAGTGGCGCTTGACGATCTGGAACACGCACCTCGGGTCCTGGAGGGTCCGGTCGAGCTCCTCGGCACTCACGATGCCGGCACCGCGCTCGGGGTGGGCCTCTCCGGTGAGCGTCTCGCGGTGGCCTGCGGCCGGGGCCACCTCCATCCCGCGGTACTGCCAGGTGGCCGGGGAGTACCGGCCCCCCTCCTCGTCCCACCCGCTGAACAGGCCGTCGAGGTCCTCGGTGTCCCGGTAGTCGTCGCTCACGATCGCCGCCGCGTTCGTGAAGTTGAGGACGTAGTCCTCGAACCACCTCCCGTTCTCGATGATGTGGTTCACGATCCCGCCCAGGAACGCGATGTCGCTGCCCGCCCGGATCGGGACGTGGATGTCGGCCATCGCGCTGGTCCGGGTGAACCGGGGATCGACGTGGATGATCGTGGCCCCCCGCCGCCTGGCCTCCATCACCCACCGGAAGCCCACCGGATGGCACTCGGCCATGTTGGAGCCCTGGATCACGATGCAGTCGGAGTTGGCCAGGTCCTGCTGGAACGTGGTGGCCCCGCCCCTACCGAACGAGATCCCCAGACCGGGGACCGTGGAGCTGTGTCATATGCGGGCCTGGTTCTCGACCTGGACCATCCCCAGGGCCGTGAACAGCTTCTTGATGAGGTAGTTCTCCTCGTTGTCGAGGGTGGCGCCGCCCAGCTCGGCGAGCGCAAGGGTGTGGTTGACGACTACGCCGTCCGGGAGCTGCCGCACGAAGGTCTCGTCTCGGGTCTGCTTGACGAGCCGGGCGATGCGGTCCATCGCCCACTCGAGCGGCTTCTCCTCCCAGTGGTCGGCGTACGGGGCGCGGTACCTGACCGTGGTCAGCCGCTGCGGGCTGGTCATCCAGCCGATGGTGGCCGACCCCTTGGGGCAGAGCGTGCCCTGGTTGATCGGGCTGCGCGGGTCGCCCTCGACGTGGAGCACGTCGTTGCCCCGGGCGTAGACGAGCTGGGCGCAGCCCACCGCACAGTACGGGCAGATGCTCGTGCCCACCCGGTCGGCCTCCTCGAGGCGCGGGCGCAGGCGCCGCGAGCCCTCCGACTCGGCGGCCGAGCCGAGCGGGTCCTGGCCGCGGAGCTGGCGGGGCAGCGCCCAGTCCCGCAGCGCGCCCCGCAGGCGAGCGAGCCGGCGGCCGTTCGAGGTCGCCGCGCCCTGCCCCCGCCGGAGCCCCGTCGGCCGCCCGGCCGGGGGCGTGTCCTCGGCGGGCCCGTCCTGGCTGGCGGCCGACGACGGGTCCCGGACGACGCGGTGCGCCACGCCCGACGTCAGGCCCGGCTCCCCGGTGTAGGCGACCGTGACCGGGGTGCCCTCCTCGCAGAAGCGGCGCAGGTCGTCGGTCCCCAGTGGCGCATCGTGGGCCAGCGTGAGCCGCAGGCTCCGTCCGCCCTCGGCGACCAGCCGGAAGCGCTGCTCCTGGACCAGCACGATGCGCCCCCGCGCCACCTGCACGCCCGCGGCCCGCGTCATGGCTCTCCCCCCGGGTCGTGGCCCACAGCAACCGTCGGGCCACGCTGGCCTGCCCGCGCTGCGCCACCCCTCCTATCGTAGCGCCTGCCGCGGTGGCCGCCAGGCCCGCGCGCTGCGTCCTGGCACAGCGGGTGGGGCCGGCGCCAGGGAGGGGGACCCGCCGGGGCGGGCTCGCCCTCCCTGGCCGAGCAGCGTGGCGCGGGGGCCTCTAGGCCCCGGGGAACACCTCGTCGGAGCGTGCGACCGGCTCGCCGTCGGGCAGGCCGACGACCGTGTCGGCGCTCACGAGCTGGACGGCCACCGGGTAGCTGAAGCCGCGATAGGCCACCGTGAGCTGGTTCCCCACCACGAAGAAACGCCCGTTCATGGGCGTGTCCATACCGCCCTCCGGGCACAGCGCGAGCAGCTCCCCGAAGTCGTCGATCGGCTCCGCCACGCTGGGCAGGGGGCGGAGGATCTCGCTGGTAGGCGGCAGCAGCGCGATCGGGTGGACCAGGCCGCTGGCGCCGACGATGTAGACGGCGTCCGCCACGACGCCCGGGACCTCGGCCGAGATGTACATGTCGTTGCGGAAGGTGGAGCCCTCGACCGCGACGACGCGGCCGGCCCACTCCGACGGCACGAGCTCATCCTGCGCGTGTGCGACGGGCAGGCCGGTCGCGAGCAGCGCGGCGAGGGCCAGCAGGCGAACGGCGGCGCACCTGCGCCGCGCCCGCCAGTCACGAGGCTGCATCGTGTGGTGGCCACCTCCGTGGTGGTGTGCCACACGGCCGCGTCTGGCCGAAGCACCGCGCTGCAAGCGCCGTGCCACCCGACTCCTGCACGCCGTCGGCCTCCGCCCGGGAACCCGTCCGCTCCCGCCAGGGAGCCGCGTCGGGCCCGGGCCGGCGGTGGGCTCAGGCGGGCCTCCGGCTCAGGCAGCCTCGTGCGCGGATGGCCCGCCGCGCTGGCGCACGGCGCGGACGTGGTCTCGGCCACCACGCAGCTGGAGGTGCAGCTCGTCGCGGAGCTGGAGCAGGCG
Organism: Actinomycetota bacterium; assembly: GCA_016210805.1. Lineage (GTDB taxonomy): Bacteria > Actinomycetota > UBA4738 > UBA4738 > JACQTL01. The sequence goes on from JACQTL010000204.1 coordinate 18,100, forward strand.
CATGATGTCCGACCGGCTGAGCATGCCGACCAGCCGGCCGTCGCGGACGACCGGCAGCTGGTTCAGCTCGCTCTCGACCAGCAGCTTGAGCGCCTGGCTGACGTCGGCGTCGGGCGACACGACCTTGAGGGGAGCGGGGGTCATGATCCGCGCCACCGGCGTGACGGGCCACTCCTCCTGCGGCAGCTCGCGGACGTCGCTGATGCTGACGATGCCCAGCACACGGCCGTCGTCTTCGACCACCAGCGCGCGGTGCCCGCGGCGCATGATGTGGTCGAAGACCAGGTCCTGCACCGACATGCTCGGCTCGGCCAGTGGAACGGTCGGGTTCATCACCTGGGCCACGCTGATGCCACGCAGGTCCTCCTCGAGCGCCTGCTGCTGGCGGGTGGACTCGGCGGCGCTGTTGAGGAACCAGCCGATGAAGGC
>JACQTL010000192.1 GCA_016210805.1 Actinomycetota bacterium
CCGTACAACCGGCCCGCCGCCTACCTAGACAAGCGCGAGCGGAGCCTACTGGTCGTGGACCTCGTCGCCCGGCACGCGCGGCCGGAGGACCGGATCCTCGAGATCGGGTGCGGGGTGGGCCGCACCCTGGAGCATCTCAGGATGGCCGGGTTCACGCGGCTGCTTGGCAACGAGATCAGCGAGGAGGCCCTGGGGCTCCTCCCGGAGGCCTACCCCGAGCTGGGGGCGGTCGTCGAGCTGCTCCCCGGGCCGATCGAGGAGGTGGCCCGCGGCCTCCCCGACCGTCACGCCGACGTCGTGCTCACCGTCGAGGTCCTGGCCCACGTCCACGACGACGCGGCCTGGGTCCTGGAGGAGGTGGCCCGGGTGGCCGGGTGGCTGCTCGTCGTGATCGAGGACGAGGTGTCGCTCAGGTGGCGGACGTTCCCCCGGAACTACCGGCGGGTCTTCGAGGACCTGGGCTTCCGGCAGGTCGAGGAGATGGACCTCGCCGAGGCCCCCGGCTTCGGCCGGGGAGTGGTCGCCAGGATCCTGGTTCGCGCTGGGGCAACCGGCCGGAACGCCTAGAAAATCCCGGCGAGGGTCCATAGGCTACGTCCCGGGTGGACCTCCTCCGTCGGCGCGACCTCCAGCTGGTCCTGGGCGCAGTGGCCCTGTCGTCCATGGGCGACTACTTCGCCTACATCCCCCTGGCCCTCCGGCTCCACGACTCCACCGGGTCGGGATGGGCCATCTCCGGCCTCCTGCTCGTCGCCCTGATCCCGCTGGTCGCGTTCGCGCCACTGGCCGGCTGGCTGGTGGACCGCTACGAGACCGTCCGGGTCCTGGCCGTGGCCTCCGCGGCCCAGGCCGCGCTGGCCGTCGGGCTGGCCTTCGCCCACGACATCTGGCTGATCTACGCGCTGTTCTTCCTCCTGGGGATCGGCGTCGCGGTGACCCAGCCCGCCGTGTTCGCCCTGGTCCCCAGGATCGTCGGCGAGGAACGGGTCGGCGAGGCGAACGGCTTCGTCGAGATGGCCCGGTGGGCCGGGGCGGCCATCGGGCCGGCCGCGGGGGGGACGCTGGCCGGGTTCATCGGGACCCGGGCGGTGCTCCTGGGGGACGCCGTGACGTTCCTGGCGGTGGTCGCCGCGGCCGTGCTGCTCACCGTCCGCCGGCCCCCGCAGCCGGCCGAGGAGGGCGGGCCGCGCGAGCGGGCCAGGGACGGGTTCGCGTTCCTGGGACGGGACCCCCTCCTCCTGCTGGTCGTGGCGGGGATAACCGCGATCGTGGTGTTCGCGGCGATCGACAACGTGGCCGAGGTGTTCTTCGCCAAGGACGTGCTCGGAGCGGGCGACGCCGGGTACGGCGCCCTGGTCACCGCGTGGACGGTGGGCATGGTGGTGGGGACCGTGGGCATCGGTCGGCGCATCTCCCCTGGGCGACTGGTCACGGGCCTGATCGGTTCGGAGGCGGTGACCGGCGCGGCCGTGGCCCTGACCGCGGCGGTGGCCCTGTTCGTCCCCGGGCTGATCGGTTTCTTCGTGGGGGGCGTGGGCAATGGCGTGGTCCTGGTGGCCATGCGGACCCTGATCCACCACCGGGTCCCGGACCGGCTCAGGGGGCGGGTGTTCGCCGCGTACTACGGGCTGGTCAGCGGGGCCCAGATCGTGGCGTACGGCGGCGGCGGCGCCCTCCTGGAGTGGGTCGGGGCGCGCGGATCGCTCCTCGTCGCCGGGCTGGCCTCGCTCGTGGTCGCGGCCGCCACTCTGATCGCCTACGTGCGGCTGCCCGCCGAGCAGCGCGCGGTCCGGCCGAGGGTCGGCGCGGCGGACGGATCCGTCGGGCCGGGGCCGATGGCCGGCGAGGCCGTTCCCGGCCCCGAGGGCTCGCCCTAGGGCCGCGCTTGCCGGCTGCCATCTGCACGAACGAGTCAACTTCGAGCCGGTGGCCGGCGAGCGCGGCCCGACAGGCCGCGAAGCGGACTGTCGGAAAGGGGCGGAAGGGCGCGCCGAAGGCGCACCAGATCCGGGGGTGGCAGGGGGCGGAGCCCCCTGCCGGCTAGGACGAGCCGGAGCCGCCGGCCACGGCCGGGAGGATGGCGACGGTGTCCCCGTCGCCGACCTCGGTCTCCAGCGCGCCGAGGTACCGGGCGTCCTCGTCGTTCACGTAGACGTTCACGAACCGGTGAAGCCCGCCCTCCGGGGTCACGATCCTCTCGGTGACCCCGGGGTACCGGGACTCGAGGTCCGCGAGCAGCTCGCGGAGCGTGCCCCCCTCCGCCTCGACCTGCGCCTGCCCCCCGACGTGCCCGCGCAGGAGCGTGGGGACCTTGATCCTGACCGGCACGCTCAGTCCCCCACCGTCGTGGCCACACCGTGCTCGGCCTCGGTCGGGACCTGGCCGGGGGCGATCCCGCAGAACGCGTCGTAGTCGATCAGCTCGGTGATCGACGGCTCCTTGCCGCACACCGGGCACTCCGCGTCCCACCGGATCTTCACCGTGGTGAACTCCATGTCCAGCGCGTCGAAGATCAAAAGGCGCCCGACCAGCGGGTTCCCGATGCCGGTGATCACCTTGATGGCCTCGGTGGCCTGGATCGACCCGACGATGCCGGGGAGCACCCCGAAAACCCCTCCCTCGGCGCACGACGGCACCGTGCCGGGCGGCGGGGGGTGCGGGAACAGGCAGCGGTAGCACGGCGTCTCCGGCCCCGGCATGAACACGGTGGCCTGCCCGTCGAACTGGTAGATCGAGCCGTGCACGAGGGGCTTCCCGAGCATCTGGGTCGCGTCGTTGGCCAGGTAGCGGACCGGGAAGTTGTCGCTGCCGTCCACGATCACGTCGTACCCGCCGAGGAGGTCCATGGCGTTCGCGGAGGTGAGCACGGTGTCGTGCCCGACGATCTCGATCCCCGGGTTCAGGGCCGACAGCCGGTCGACGGCGGACTCCACCTTGGGCCGCCCCACGTCGGCGGTCGTGTGGAGGATCTGCCGCTGGAGGTTGGTGAGGTCCACCCGGTCGAAGTCCACGATGCCGAGCTTCCCCACGCCCGCGGCGGCCAGGTACATGGCCACCGGCGAGCCCAGCCCCCCGGCCCCGATGCACAGCACGCTCGAGTCGAGCAGCCTCCGTTGCCCCTTCCCGCCGATCATCGGCAGGATGATGTGGCGCGCGTACCGGACGACCTCTTCCTCCGTGAACCTCGGTGCCTCGCTCATCCCACCCTCACGTCCTCCTCGGTCACTTCGTGATCAAGGATACGGAACCCACGGATAACGGGGCCGTCCGGGTCGGCCAGGGAGACGATCAGGTACGCGGCCTCGGGGTAGAAGGCCAGCCGCCGGTCGGTCGGCGAGGGGTACGCATCGGTCTGGGTGTGGGAGTGGTAGATCGCGAACAGGTCCCACCCCTGCTCGTCCATCTCGTCGAACGCCCTGAGCTGCTCCTTCGGGTCGAGCCGGAATGTGACCGGGCTCTGGTCCGCGTTCCGCATGCGGATCAGGCGCACCGGCACCCCCTCCTTCGCGGCGATCAGCCCGCAGGCCTCGTTGGGTCGCTCCTGCCTGGCGTGCTCCACGATCTCGTCGGCGAAGGAGCGGGGGAGCTCGATCATGGGGCCCCGGATCCCATCCCGCTATCCCGCCACACGGCCGGTCACGGCGATCCGCCCCCGGGGACCCGCCTCCGTGACCCCCACCTCGCGCCACCCGACCCCACGCGCGTCCAGGGCGGCGACCATGCGCTCCCCGTCGGTGGCCGCGATCAAGAGCCCCCCGGAGGTCTGGGCGTCGGCCAGCACGATCTGCTCGGGCTCGGTCAGCTCCCCCCAGTCCACCCACTCCGACACGAAGGCGTGGTTCCGCCGGGTCCCGCCGGGAACCACGCCCGCCCGGGCCAGGTCGAGCGATCCGGGGAGGAGCCCCGGCCCGTCGGCGGCCACCCGCCCGGCCAAGTCGGATGCATGGAGCATCGACCGGAGGTGGCCCAGCAGCCCGTAGCCGGTCACGTCGGTCACGGCCTCGGCGCCTCCCTCCGCCGCCGCCTCCGCGGCGGCCCGGTTCAGCGTGGTCATGGTCTCCACGGCCAGCGCGACCTGCTCGTCGGTGGCCCGGCCCCGCTTGATCGCCGTCGACACGAGGCCCAGGCCGAGCGGCTTGGTGAGGTAGAGGCGGGCCCCGGGGGGAGCCGTGGAGTTCCTGGTCATCCGGTCGAGCTCCACGAGCCCCGTGACGGCCATCCCGTACTTGGGCTCCCGGTCGTCGACCGTGTGGCCGCCCAGGATCATGGCCCCGGCCTCCGCGGCCACGGCGGCCCCTCCCTCCAGCACCCGGGAGAGATGCTCGAGGGGGAGGTCGTCCACCGGCCACCCGACCAGGTTCAGGGCCCACAGCGGACGCCCACCCATCGCGTACACGTCGCTGAACGCGTTGGCACCCGCGATCCGGCCCCAGTCGAACGGGTCGTCCACGATGGGCGTGAAGAAGTCCACCGTGAGCACGAGCCCACGCCGGTCGTCGCCGGGCAGGCGGATCACGGCGGCATCGTCACCGGTCTCCTCGGAGACCAGCACCTCCTCCGGCCGGGCCGGGGAGCCGAGGCGGCCCAGGACCTGGGCCAGATCGCTCGGACCGAGCTTGCAGGCTCAGCCGGCCCCGTGGCTGAACCTGGTCAGCCGAACCTCTTCGCGCATGGCCCGAGGATACGACCGCCGGCGTGGGATCCGCGGCCGCCGGGACGGGCCGGAGATCTGGGCGCGAGGCCTAGAGGTCGAGGGCGGCCCGGAGGCGGGTGAAGACGTCCTCCGGGGTGCCCAGGGCATCCACGACGACGAGCCGGCCCTCGTAGTGGGCCCGGAGCGCGGGGGCGTCGGCCTCGTACTCGGCCAGCCTCCGCAGGAACACCTCGGGGGTGTCGTCGATCCGGCCCTCGGTGGCCGAGCGGAGCTCCATCCGCTCCGTGAGGGTCCGGGGGTCGACTGCGAGCTCCACCGCGACGTCCAGGTCCATCCCGTACCGGGCCAGGAGCTCGTCCAGCCTGCGAGCCTGCTCGACGCTCCTGGGGTAGCCGTCCAGGACGAACCCCTCCCCCAGACGCGGCTCCAGGACGGCCTCCACCACGGGATCGGGCACCTTCTCCCCGGCCGAGACCAGGCCGGCCACCCCGTGCGGGTCGCCCTCCTCGATCGAGCGGCGCAGGAGGTAGCCGGAGGACAGGTGGGGGACCCCCATGGCCTCGGCCAGCCAGGGCCCCTGGGTCCCCTTGCCGGAGGCCGGCGGTCCCATCAGCACCACCCGTTTCACCCGGGCACGGTAGGGCCGCGACCGACGGAGGGTCAAGGACGCTCGCCCCCGGGCTACCGGGCCAGGGAGAGGACCAGGCCCGCCTGCCCCAGGTGGTAGAGGACCATGACCGCGACACGGCCGCCGCTCCCCAGGCGGACGAACCGGTTCCAGGCCAGGAGCCCGTCCGACGCGACGAACAGCAGGGCCCCGGCCGCCGCGGCCAGGGCGGCCCGGGTCGGGAAGCCCGGCCGGCCCATCGTGGCCACCGCCGAGGCGGCCATCAGCGAGATGGCCACCGCGTACACCGCGATGGGGGGCACGAAGGAGCGCCCCACCTCCGTGGCCAGCGAGCGCCGGACGGCCGCCACCACGCTCCCCCCGACGGCGCCGAAGACCACCAGCCCGGGGAGGAACACCTCCCATGGCGGTGGCGTGGCGTTGAACGCGGCGACGTAGCAGAGGTGGGCGAGGAGGAACGCGCCCAGCCCGGCCAGGAACCGGTCGCGCTGCGGGAGGAGGAGCACGTCCCCGGCCAGCGACGCCGCCAGCGCGCCGAGGGTCCACCCCCACTGCCAGGTGACCGCCTCCCCCCGGAAGGCGGCGGCCGCGGCGATCAGCACGAGCACCGTGGCCGGCTTGGCCACGGCCTCCAGGCGCCGGCTCCCCCGGGACACGGCCACCCAGTCGGCCGCGGCGGGGATCGCCGCCAGGGCCACCAGGACCTCTCCGAGCATCGCGACCGATGCTAAACGGACGCGTTGCTCAGGGCAGCGGCGGAGGGCAGGACCCCTTCCCGGCCACCCGCCCCTCCTCAGGCCCCACGACGACCTGCTCCCCGAACGCGGCGATCACCGCCTCGGTGAGATCGATCGTCGTCCCGTCGGACCCCCGGACCACGGCCTCGACGATGTCCTTGGTCCCCATCGAAGCGAGCCCCGAGACGATGAGCGCCTCGCCCTTCTCGTCGATCGGGGCCGTGGCCGGCCGGTCCCCGTTGGCCCCCTCGACGGTCAGCTCGAGCTCGGGGTCGGGGGGGAGCGCGCTCACCGGCCCGAACCCGAAGAGCGAGAGGACGTAGGAGAGCCAGTCGCTCCCGTACCTCGGCGGAGGCGGCGAGTGGAACACGCACATCACCGCCCGCCCGATGTCGAGCTCCTCCACGATCGACTCCCGGCACGTGGCCGTGCCCATGAGGGTCACCTGGACTGTCTGCGGGACGACCTCGATGCCGATCGAGAGCTTGATGAGCTCCTCGCCGACGAACTCCTGGAGGTGCTCGGACACCGTGATCCGTGCGCCGAACACATCGGTGCCCACGACGTCGTCGCAGCGGTATCCGTGATGGATGCGGAGGTTGCCATCGGAGAAGACGGTGGAGGTGAACCGGCCGAGGGACACCACGCCCCTGTCTCCCACGAAGGGCTCGATGGGGCGTTTCATCACCACCCCAGGGAAGGGCAGGCCGGTGCGATCGACCAGCCGGTACTCCACCTCCCACGTCGCCCCAACCCTCGCGTCCACGTCGTCGGGGTCCATCGACACGATCGCGGCGCCGGCGAACGCGACCACCGTGCTGAAGTGCGTGGTCGTCCCGCGGACCTCGACCGTCTCCTCATCCCACGACACCTCCTGGTCCGCGAGGAACGTCCACGTCCCGTCCCCGTCGCGGATGCCCAGCACGACCAGGGGCATGCCGTCCGCCGGGTCGAAGCCGGCCTGGCGGACGTCCACGCGCCGGGTCACGGTGACCGGGACCTCGAACTCAGTGCCGGGCGGCCCCAGCTCGTGGAGCGCGCCCCTCAGCTCGAACGACGCCAGCTCCGGAGGGAGCTCGTCCTCGGACAGGGTACGGGCGGTGACCTCGACGTCCTCCGAGAGCGCTCCCTCGGGCACGTCCACCGTGATCAAGCCGTCGTCGCTGGTCACCGAGCGGGCCGGGACCGGCGTCGGGGTCGGCGAGGCGGGAGGCGAGGTTACGGCGGATCCCGTGGTGTCCGGGCTCGTCCCTCCGCCGCCGCACGCCGCGGCGAGCATGACCAGCGCCGCGGCAGCGGCGGCCAGGCGGCGTGGATCGGATGGCATCGCCCGGGTCCCCCCTCCAGTCGGTGACCAGTGGCCGGGAGTATGACGAATGGCTGCCCGATTCGCCAGAACGGAGAGATATTGGCCTTGCGTCGGGATGGCCCCCAGGTGTACACAGTCGCCCACTCCAGGGGGAGGGGCACATGACCGATCGGCACCGGCCCACGCTCGCCCGCACGTTCTCCGCGCTCGCCATCGCGCTGTTGCTCACGGCGACGGCCTGCTCGTCGGCGGGCCCCGGCGGCGGCACCACGGCCCCGCCCACCAGCCCCGACGGGCCGACCACGGGAACCGGCAACGGCGAGACCACGGAGCCCCCGACGACGGAACCGCCGGAGAGCCCGCTCGCCGGGTGGGGCGGGCTGGGCGCCATCGCCGACGGCCTGGGCCTGTCGTTCGAGCAGAAGGCCATGCTGGCCGGGGTGGTCCAGCAGGACGAGCTGGACGACCTGTATGACCCCACGGGGGGCGCGGGCCTGCCGGCCCAGGCCGGCCTGGACATCGAGCAGTTCGCCGCGTTCACGCTCGAGCTCTCGCGCCCCGACGTGAACCGGCTGTTCAACCGGAGCGTGTTCGAGTGCGTGGACTCGTACGGGGCGCTGGTCGGGGGCGCGGCCGGACAGATCCACCAGGCCCTCTGCAACGGCAACATCCCCCCGGGCAGGACGCTCTTCGTCTGCGAGGAGGTGGCCGGGCCGCTCCTGAAGCCGCCAACCGACCGGGCCTACCAGTTCGGCTTCGCCTACCCGCACCCCGACCGGGGACGGTTCCACGCCGATCAGCGGCCCCGGGACATCTACCAGGACGCCTCGGGGGCCGTATCCGCCTTCATCGGCGCAGACTATGCGGACGTGCAGCACCTCGCGTTCGACAAGGAGGTCGGCTTCCTGTTCCCGACCGAGGATCCGGCTCGGTTCCTCTCCGTTCAGAGGGAACGGCGGGGCACGGCTTGCCGCGTCGCCCCCGTCGAGGCCCTGGGCGAGAGCTACACCTACCCCGTGCGGGCCTTCCTGGCCTGCTTCTCGGACGGGAGGGCCATCGCCGACTCGTTCCCGGATGAGGGGTTCACCGACCAGGTCGTGGACCTGGGCGCGCCCGGCGCCTGATCGAACCGCGTCCCGTCCCCGGCTACTCGCCGAGGTCCGAGCCCATGGCGTGATAGCCGCCGTCCACGTGGAGCAGCTCGCCCGTGATCCCGGAAGACCAGTCGGACAGCAGGAAGGCCACCGCCCGGGCCACCGGCGTCGGGTCCTGCGTGTCCCACGGAAGGGGGGCCCGGCGGCTCCACGCGCCGGCCAGCCGGTCGAACCCCGGGATGCTCTTGGCCGCCATCGTGCGGAGAGGCCCGGCCGACACGCAGTTCGCCCGGATCCGGTCGGGACCGAGGTCCCTGGCCAGGTACCGCGTGATGGCCTCCAGGGCGGCCTTGGAGACCCCCATCCAGTCGTAGATCGGCCAGGCCACCCGGGCGTCGAAGTCCATGCTGACGATCGAGGCGCCGTCCGCGCCCCGCATGAGGGGCAGGAACCCCTCGGCCAGGGCCTTCAGCGAGAACGCGCTGGTCTGGAAGGCCACCCGCGCGCTCTCCCACGGCGCCGTCAGGAAGTTCCCGCCCAGGGCGTCCTGGGGGGCGAACGCGATCGCGTGCAGGAAGCCGTCCAGCCGTCCCCACCGGCCCTCGAGCTCCGCGGCCACCGCGGCGATCTGCCCGGGGTCGTTGGCGTCCATCTCCAGGACGTCGGGGGGCTCGGGGAGCCGGCGGGCCGTCTTCTCGGTGAGCCCCATGGCCTTCCCGAACGAGGTCAGCACGACCTCGGCCCCCTCCTCCTGCACGGTCCGGGCCACCGCGAAGGCGATGCTCTGCGGCGTGAGGACCCCCGTTACCAGCAGGCGCTTCCCGTCTAGCAGCATGGACCGTCCTTCCCCGGCTCCCGGCGATGCTAGGACGACGCGGTGGCGGCTGGCGAACCGGTGCGAACCGGTGGCGGAGGGGCGGCCGGTTCTGATTGCATACCGCCCCATGGACCCCTCCGACCTCAGGTCCCTGCCCAAGGTCGACCTCCACCGTCACCTGGAGGGGGCGATACGGCTTTCGACCATCATCGACCTCGCCCGGGAGCACGAGGTTACGCTCCCCGGCCGGACCCCCGAGGATCTGGCCCCCCACGCCCGGATCACCCGGCCGGTGTCGAGCCTGGAGGAGGCCCTGGCCGCGTTCGGCTACGCCCAGGGGTCGTTCCGCTCGTACGCGGCGGTGCGCCGGATCGCCCGGGAGGCCGTCGAGGACCTGGCCGCGGACAACGTGCGCCTGGCCGAGCTGCGCTTCTCGCCGGGCTTCATGTGCGCCCCCGCCGGCCTGGACTGGGACCGGGCCATGGAGGAGGTCCTGACCGGCGTGGCCGAGGCCCGGGAGGCCGGGAACGACGTGGCCGTCGGGTTGATCTCGATCTTCAGCCGGGACTACCCGGAGACGGCTGAGGCGACCGTTGGGTTCGCCCTCCGGTGGCGGGACCACCTGGTCGGTTTCGACATCGCCGGGCCGGAGGTCGACTACCCGCCCGATCTCTACGTGGACCTGGTCCGGCCGTTGCGCGAGGCCGGGATCCACCTGACCACGCACTACGGCGAGTCGGGGCCGCCCGAGTACCCTCGCCGGGCCGTCGAGCTGCTCCTGACGGAGCGGCTCGGCCACGGGCTGTCCGTTTCCCGGGACCCCGCCGTGACCGACCTCGTGATCGAACGCGGCGTCACGCTGGAGATGTGCCCGACCTCGAACTGGCTCACCCACGGGGTGGCCGCGGTGGCGGAGCACCCCGTGCGCGACCTCCTCCGCCGGGGGGCCAGGGCCACGCTGAACACCGACGATCCCTCGCTGTTCGGGATCGACCTGACGCACGAGTACGAGGTGGCCCGCGACGAGATCGGCTTCGCCGACGACGACTTCCGGGCCGCCGTCCGCAACTCCCTGGAGGCGAGCTTCCTACCGCCCGACGTGAAGGAGGACGTCCGGGCCCGCCACTTCGCCTGGGCCCGCTGACCGCCGCGCGGACGGGGCCCTCGTCCGCCTCGTGAGCCCCCCCGGGGCCGGGCCTCAGGCGATGCTGCGGTAGCGCCGCACGGAGAGCGGCACGAAGACGAGCAGGATCCCCCCGATCCAGGCCATGGCCTCCAGGACGTGTCCGGCCGTCGGACCGCCCAGGGTCAGGGCCCGGAGCGCGTTCACCGTCGCCGTCACGG
>JACQTL010000200.1 GCA_016210805.1 Actinomycetota bacterium
ACCCAGGGGGGGAACAACAACGCGTACTGCCAGGACAACGAGATCAGCTGGGTCCGCTGGGACCTGTCGTCGGCAGACCGCAAGCTGCTCGCCTTCGCCAGGAGGGCCACGCGGCTCTTCCGGGAGAACCCGGTGCTCCGCCGGCGGAGCTTCTTCACGGGGCGGCCGATCGGGAGCGGCCGCAAGGACCTCACGTGGATCCGGGCCGACGGCAGGGAGATGACCGACGAGGAGTGGAGCGACCCGGACAACCACGTGCTGGGCATGCTGATCCACGGCCGGGCCACCGACGAGGTGAACGAGCGGGGCAAGCCGATCTTCGGCGACACGCTGCTGCTGCTGGTCAACGGGGGCGGTCGCTCACGGCTGTTCGTGCTCCCCGAGGTCGAGGGCCCCGGCGTGTGGAACGAGATGCTGAACGCCGCACAGCCCGAGTCGACGAGGGTGCTCAAGAAGCCCGCCCTGAACCTCGTGGCCCACTCCCTGATCCTCCTGCGCTACGGCGAATCCCGGTAGCTACCGGACGTACAGCTTGCCGTCGCGCTCGGTGACCTGGCCGCGGCCGAGGGGGAGGAAGGCCGTGAGGGCCTGGAAGGCCCGGCCCAGGCCGGGGACCCTGGCGAACCAGCCCTGCGGGCTCCTCACCATACGGCCGGTCTTCACGTCGTAGCGCGAGCCGTGCCACGGGCAGACCAGGCATCCCTTCGAGTCGACCGTGCCCTTGGCCAGGTCGGCGTACAGGTGCCGGCACGTCCGGGTCACCGCGAACAGATCGCCGTTCGCGTTCCCGACCGCGTAGCGGCCGGCGCCCCGGACCTCGCCGGGAGGCAGGGACTCGACCGGACCGACCTCGATCTCTCGCATGGCGCCGCCTTTTTCCGTGAGGAGGGCGATCGTAGCCCGTCCGCTCAGTACGAGCGGTCGCCCTGCCCGCCGGCCACGATGGCCACCGAGGCGGAGCTCCCGAGGAGGGACGCTCCGGCATCGATGAGCGCCCCGGCATGCTCCGCGTTGCGGATACCGCCGGAGGCCTTCACGGCGACCCTCCCGGCGGCGAGTCGGGAGAGCTTCCGGACGAGCTCGGGGGTGGCGTCGCCTCCCCCGTACCCGCTGGAGTTCTTGACGAAGGCGGCTCCCGCCTCGATCGAGAGCTCCACGGCCCTGGCCAGCTCGTCGTCGGTGATGAGGGCCGCCTCGAGCATCACCTTCACCGGCCGGCCTCCGGCCGCCCCGACCACCGCGGCCACGGCCTCCCGATACTCGTCCGGCATCCCGGACCGCAGCCAGCCCGGCTTGCTCATCACGTCGATCTGGTCGGCCCCCAGCCCGACGGCCTCCTCGGCCTGCGCGGCGAGCATCGCGGCGGTGGCCCCACCCATCGGGAAGTCCAGCGCGGTGCACACCTTCACCCCGGTGCCCGCGAGCGTCGTCCGGGCCAGGGGAACCCAGATCGGGTTCACCATCGCGCCGTCGAAGCGGTGGGTCGCGCACTCCTCGAGGAGCCGCTCGATGTCGGCCCGCGTCGCGTCTGGGCGCACGTTCGTGTGCTGGAGGTACCGGGCCAGCCCGGAGGGGTCGGCGGCCGCGGTCACCCCGCGAACACCTCCAGCTCGTCCCGGGTGGGGAGGCCGTCGATCACGCCCTCCCGGGTCACGCAGTACGCGCCGCACCGGTTGCCCAGCGCGATCGCGTCCTCGAACCCCATCCCCTCGGCCAGGCCGGTGACCAGGCCGGCGTTGAACGCGTCGCCCGCGCCCGTCGTGTCCACCACTCCGTCCACCCTCACCCCGGGCACGTCCACGGCGCCGCCGTCAGAGACCCACAGGGCTCCCTCGGCGCCCCGGGTCACCACGACGTGCCGGCCCGGCCTCCGGACGGCCTCGGCCGCGGCCAGGGCCTCCTCCCGCGAGCCGGCCGGCCTCCCCGAGATCGTCTCCAGCTCGGTCTCGTTGGGGGTCAGGACGTCCACCAGGTCGAGCAGCTCCTCGGGGAGGGGCGAGCCGGGGGCCGGGTTCAGCACCACGCGGACCCCGTGGTCCCGGGCCAGGCGCCCCGCCGACGTGGCCAGCTCCAGCGCGCACTCCAGCTGGAGGAGCAGAAACCCCACGCCGTCGAACCACTCGGGGAGCAGGTCGGCCGGTGCCAGGCGCGCGTTGGCCCCCGGAGCCACCGCTATCGCGTTCTGGCCGCCCGAGTCGACCACGATGAGGCCGGCGCCGGTGGCCGCGCCGGGGTCGACCTCCGCGCGCACGTCCAGGCCCTCCCGGGCGAACAGCTCCTGCGCCTCCGCGCCGAACAGGTCGTCGCCCACCCGGCACACGAACCTCACGTCGCCTCCCAGCCGGCGGATCCCGATGGCCTGGTTCGACCCCTTGCCGCCGGGCCCCATGTGGAACCCGGAGCCCAGCACGGTCTCGCCCGGCCGGGGGATCGTGGGGGCCACCACGGTGAGGCCCACGTTGTAGCTCCCCACCACCAGGATCGCCTCGCTCACCGGCTCCCCCTCATGGGCCGCGTCCGGTGGTGGCTGCCGCCCCACACGCACAGCCGTTCCACCAGGAAGTCGTGGAACGAGCCCGGGTCGCAGTCGAGCGCCGCCGTGACCGCCCGGCCTCCGATGACCCGTCGGGTCCGCCCGGCGGAGGGCGGGTCCACGACCAGCTCGGTGGGCACGGTCTCCGCGAACAGGAGGTCGGGCCGGATCGGCCAGGCCGCCGTGAGCACGTCCCACAGGTGGTAGGCGGTCTGGTCGGTCGAGCCGTAGGCCTGGGCCGCGAACCGCGAGAGCGCCGAGGCGTCGGCGCAGGCCGCGAACCTGGCGATCAGGTCCTCCGTGAGCGGCACCCGGTTCGTCGCGTCGAGCGGGCACATCCACAGGTCCACGTCGCTCGCCCACACGCGGGCCGCGGCCTCGGGGTCGGCGAACGCGTTCCACTCCGCCGAGCCGTCGTGGCCGGGCTCGCTCACGTTCCCGTCCACGTCCACCGCGCCCCCCATCCAGTACAGGCGGGCGATCCCCGCGGCGGCCTCGGGCGCGTGGTCGAGCATCGCCGCGATCGAGGTCAGCGGCCCCGTGGCCACCACGGCCACCGGCTCGGTCTCGGCCAGGAGGACCCGGGCCAGGAACTCGTGGCCGGGCTCCGGGACCAGCGGGGCGACCAGGGCCGACTCGTCGGTCTCCGAGAGGAAGGTCCGTTCCCAGACCTTCTTCCCGTCGATCCGGAACTCGTCGGGGAACTCGTTCGGCCCCTCCACCGTCCCGGCGGCCACCTCCACGTGGGACAGCCCGGCCAGGTCGAGGAGCGCTCTCGTGGTGGGGACCGAGCGCTCCATGTACGTGTCGCCCGGCGTGCAGCACACCCCGATCAGCTCGACCTCGTCCGAGGCGGCCAACAGGGCCAGGGCCACGAAGTCGTCCACGCCGCCGTCGTGGTCGAACAGCACCCTCACCGGTACAGCTCCCTGGCGACGATCTCCCGCTGTATCTCGGTGGTCCCCTCGTAGATCCGGGGGGCGCGGACCTCCCGGTAGAGGTGCTCGAGGAGGTGCCCTCGCTCCAGGGCCCGGGCCCCGTGGATCTGGACGGCCCGGTCCACCACCCACTGGGCCGCCTCGGTGGCGGCCAGCTTGGCCATCGCCGAGGCCCGGGTCACCGCGCCGTCCTCGGGGTCGGCGTCGTAGGTCGATGCCGCCGCATAAACGAGCAGGCGGGCGGCCTGCGTACGGGTTGCCATCTCGGCCAGCGCGTGGGAGACCGCCTGGAACTCCCGGAGCGGACGGCCGAAGGCCCGGCGGGCGCCGGCGTGGGCCACGGCGGCGTCGAGCGCGGCCTGGGCCATCCCCACGGCGAACGCCCCCACGCTCGGCCGGAACAGGTCGAGGGTCCGCATGGCCACCCGGAAGCCCCCGTCGACGTCCCCCAGGACGTCCTCGCCGCTCACCCGCACGCCGTCCAGCTCGAGCCGGCCGATCGGGTGGGGAGCGATGAGCTCGATCGAGGTGCCCGAGAGCCCGGCCGCGTCGCCCGGCACCACGAACGCGGTCACCCCCTTCGGGCCAGAGTCGGGCGTGGTCCGGGCGAAGAGCGTGTACACGTCGGCCTCGGGGGCGTTCGAGATGAATGCCTTCTGGCCGGTGAGCCGCCAGCCGTCGCCGTCCGGCTCCGCGGCGAGCTCCAGGGCGCCCGCATCGGAGCCGTGCTCCGGCTCGGTGAGGGCGAACGCCGGCACGGCCGCGCCCCCGGCCACGGGGGGGATCCACCGGCGGACCTGCTCCGGCGAGCCGGACAGGAGGATCGGGTAGGCTCCCAGCCCCTGGAGGGCCAGGGCGGTCTCCGCCTCGGTGGACTCCATGGCCAGCGCCTCGCGGAGCAGGCAGAGCTCGAGCGCGGAGATCCGGTCGTCCTCCCGCGAGCCACCCGCCGACGCGGGGAACAGGCGGGGGAGGAGCCCGTGCTCGGCCAGGGCTCCGACGAGGGTCCGGTTCACCCTGCCCGGATCGCCGCCCTCGGCGATCGGGGCCAGGACGTCCCGGGCCAGGGAGCGGGTCTCCTCGACCATGCGGCGTTGCTCGGGCGTGAGGGCGAAGGCGTGGGCCGGGGTCACGCCAGCGGTATTACCACGCCCGCCCGGCGCCGCGCGAGGCCACCCGCCGGGCGCCCGGCAGGCCGGGTCCCCGCCGGGCTACGATTCGGCCTCAGGCTCGAAGCGGCCGCCACCCGGCGAGTGAGGAGGGGTGTCGCATGGCGGAGTCGCCCTACTGGAACCCGCGGCACGAGACGATGCCGCGCGACGAGATCGAGGCCCTCCAGGTCCGCAAGCTCAGGAACCTGCTGACGTGGGCCGAGGCCCAGGTGCCCTGGCACGCCAAACGCCTGGCCGACGCGGGGGTCTCCGCCGACTCGGTCAACTCACTCGACGATCTCCGGCGGATCCCGTTCACGACCCGCGACGAGTGGATGGAGGGCCAGATCGAGAACCCTCCCTACGGGAACGTCCTGGCCGTCGCGCCCGAGCACGCGATCCGGTACCACATGACCTCGGGGACCACCGGTCGAACGCCGATCCGCGTCCTGGACTCGATGAAGGACTGGGAGTGGATCGCCGAGATGTGGTGCTACGGCCTGTGGGGGTTCGGGGTCCGGCCCGCGGACACGCTGTTCGTGGCGTTCGGGTACTCGACGTTCATCGGCTTCTGGGGCCTGCACTACGCGGGCGAGAAGCTGGGCTGCCTGGTCCTCCCCGGCGGGGCCATGACCACCGAGCAGCGGGTCCGCCAGATCGTGGAGATGGGGGCCACCGTGGTGGCGTCCACCCCGACCTACGCGCTCCGCATGGCCCAGGAGGCCAGGGCGCTGGAGATCGACCTGGCCGGGTCGGCGGTGAAGCGCCTGATCCTCTCGGGCGAGCCGGCCGGCTCGATCCCGGCCACCAAGAAGCTGATCGAGGAGCAGTGGGGGGCGAAGGCGGGAGACACCGCCGGCATGACCGAGCTCGGCACGATCATGATCTTCGAGTGCGAGCGGCAGCCCGGCGGCACGCACATCATCGAGGACCACTACATCGAGGAGGTCGTCGACCCCGCCACCGACCGGCCGGTCCCCTACGGGGAGCTCGGCGAGCGGGTGGTGACGTCGTTCGGGCGGGGTTTCGTCCCGGTGATCCGGTACCGGACCCGCGACTTCGTGGTCCGGGTCCCGGGGACGAACTGCTCCTGCGGCCGCACGTTCGACATCTACGACGGCGGGATCCGCGGGCGGGTGGACGACATGAAGCTGGTCAGGGGGACCAACGTGTACCCCCGGGCCGTGGAGGCCATCATCAGGGAGTTCCCGGAGGTCGACGAGTTCCAGATCCACCTGTACACGGCGGAGGGCGTGCGCGACGAGATAGAGGTGTTGGTGGAGATCCCCGACCGGTCGGTGGACGCGGAGGGCGTCGTGGCCCGGATGGGCAAGGCCCTGGCGGACGCGCACGAGAACCTGCGGTTCGGCGTGCGGGTCGTGGACGTGGAGAGCCTGCCCCGGTTCGAGCTGAAGGCGAAGCGGGTGCTCGACGAGCGCACCGTGATCGGCACCGAGGGCGAGCGGAGGCAGCCGTGACGCAGATGGAGAACATCCCCGGAGAGGACCTCAACGAGGCCCAGGTGAAGCTGGTCGACGCGTACCGCCTGCTCAACAACGTGCTGATGGGCCACCGTGACGAGCTCGCTCCGTTCGAGGAGCGGAACGCGGTGAAGGCCCTCTCGGCCCTCTGGCAGGTGATGAACGGCCTCGACATGGACCCGGGCCAGGTCTACGACCTCGGCGCCTGAGCCCCGGCCCGGCGTCAGGAGCGCGGCCCCCGGGCTCCCGGCTGGCCGCCCCGAGGGTCGCGCGTGGCGATGTAGTCGTCCAGCCAGGCCTTCGAGCTGAGATACAGCCGACCCTTCCCTCACCGCCCGGAGCCGGCCCCTGAGGACCAGCTGACGGAGATAGGCCGCCGAGTAGGGCCCCCGCGATCCAAGCGCGGCCAGGGGTACGAGCCTCGCGTCTCCGGCCAGGCTGGGGATCAGGAAGCGGCTGAGCGTGGAGCTGACAGCTCGGGCCACCACTTCGGCGAGTGGACCGGGGTTGCCGCCGTCGGCCGCGCCGAGTGCGTCCAGGTAGCGACTCCCGTGGTCGGTCATGATCACCGCGGGGGGATACCCGGCTTGGATCAGCATGAAGTTGAGCACGAGCCTCCCCACCCGGCCGGTGCCGTCCACGAAGGGATGTATCCGCTCGAGCCATGCATGGTGGATCGCCGCGTGCACGATGGGGTGCGCGTTCCTGCCGCGACCGGTGGAAGCGCTCCAGGCTGCGAGATCGGCGGGGATGGAGTCGGGCAGGAAGACCCGGAGGCCACGGACGCGGACCCCTCCTCGTCGCCATGCTCCGGGCCGGTCCCTCGTCGGGGGCGGCTCGACCTCCCAGACTCCGGGCGGGCGAGTACCGGATGGCGAAAGGGAGGGGTCCCATGGCTCCATCCCGACGCATTGCGCGGGCGGCCCGC
>JACQTL010000187.1 GCA_016210805.1 Actinomycetota bacterium
GCGCGGTGGCGTTCCAGGCGGTGCTCCAGAAGGGGTCCGCCGTGCTGGTCGACACCGACGGGTTCCTCCGGGTCCGGTGCGCCAGCGGCAGCCCGCTCCTGCCCCCCGAGTCGCTCGACGCGCCGACCTACTCGGACACCCGGTGGGAGGGGTTCGACCCCAGCAACCTGGTGGCCCCTCCGGCCCCCTCCACCGGCCAGCCGACCGGCACCGTCCACCCGACCAGCACCGTCCCCCCGACCGAGCAGACGCCTCCACCGGCGTTATGACCGCCCGGGTCGCTCACCGCCGCCGGGTCGGCGCGCGGCCGAGGCGCCGGCGGCAGGAGGGGCAGAATCCATCGAGCCCCTCCAGGGCGACGAGGTCGGCGACCGGTCGGGCGATGCATCCTCGGGTCCGGCAGTGGCGGAGGCCCAGGAGATGGGACGCCTTGTGAGCCACTAGCTTCGCCACACGGTCCCGGTCATGTGCCCGGTCGAGGTTCAGACCGTCGGTGGACACGATCGCCACGCATCGGCGCCGGTCGGCCCATCCGCCCGCCCGGTCGAGGAGGCGGGTCCGGATGCGCCCGGTGACCAGGACGACCGTGCCATGCGGCGATGGCCCCTGCCGGACGGCCGCGGGGGCATCGACGATGGGACCGTCCGGCTCCGGGCCGGGCTCCGGTGACATGGTGACGGCCACCTCCGGGTCGAGCAGGAGGGCGGCGGTGGCGAGGATCGATCCGGCGACCCCGGCGGGAATGGACCGGGGCACCGACAGAGCGATCGGGGGGCCTTGCGTCCCCGGCGCGGCAGGGTGTCTCATCTGCGGGTGGCGATCGGCGCGTCGCGCCATCGGGGGAGGGATCGACCATGGCGACCCAGTCTGGTCCGGCTGCGGGCCTCCGCGCCAGCCTGGAGCGGCGCCTGGACCGGCTGACCGCCCGGCCCCTCTTCCGCAAGCTCGACCCGTTCATCGGGCTCTCCGAGCTCCGCCGGTTCAACCCCCTGATCGCGGAGGGTAGCCTCGGTTCCCCCGTGGCTCTTCCCGGCGATGGTCGTGGTGGGGGTTGCCCTCGTCGCGGTAGGGGGTGGTGATGCCGTGAGGAAGCCCGCCGGAGCCCGGGGCGCGCTGGCGCTCGCCTGCGCCGCGCTCCTGTCCGGCGCGCTTCCGGCATCGCCCGCGTCGTCCCAGGCCGTGTGGACCGGCTCGATGCACCTGACCGTCGTGGGGCACGGGGAGCTCTCCGCCCGGGTGAGCGGGTCGTACGACCTCCCGTTGTTCGGCAACATGGGCGCCGGGCCACGGGTGGGCGACTGGAACCTGTACTACGAAGGCCCGGGCGAGATCAGCGAGCGCACCGCGGTCTTGCTGAAAAGGGATCCGGGCTGGAAGGCCCAGCTGTCGGCGGCCCCGGGCTGGTGGGAGGGGCCCTGCGAGGTCTCGACGACCCGCGAGGACCCGCTCGGCATCGAAGGCACCCTCTCGTGCACGGGGCTGCCCTTCTTCCAGTCCGGCCTCGGGGAGACCGTGGACATCACGGGGACCTTCTCGGCCGTGTCTCCCGCGGTGGGGACGCCGAGCGGGGGTTGCCTCGTCGAGGGGAAGGTCACCGACCGGGCCGGGAAGGCCGTGGAGGGTGCGCACGTCCAGCTGCACTTCGGCACGAACGTGCTCGACACCGCGACGAGGCCGGACGGCACCTACGTGTTCACCGACATCGGACCGCAGGAGGGCTTCGCCGCGACCGACCCGGTGCACGTGCGGGTCCTGGCCGAGGAGTACGCGCACCAGCCGTCGCGGTTCCAGGTCCTCGTGGGCGACCAGGTCGCCGGGGTGAAGAGCGACGAGTTCTCGTCGCAGCCCGGCGTCGACTGCCGCCGCGACTTCCCCGTCGCCGCCCTCCCCGAGGGCTACGAGCCGATCGGGACCCCGTCGATCGCCGCGCCGGCGTTGTTCCAGATCTACCAGGACCTCCAGACGGCGTGGGCGCTGGCGGACACGCTCGGGGTGACCATGGACGACCAGCTGCCGCTCCGCGTCTTCGCCCTGTGCGAGCAGGCGGCTACGCTGCCCTCGTTGACCTGTCCGGAGGCGAACAGCGCGTTCTTCACCAGGCCCCCCGTGGGCGGCGGTCCCTACATCGCCCTGTCGACCGGCAGGAGCGGGATCGGGGCCACCCAGACGTTCAGCCGGCTCCACGAGTTCGGCCACGCGTTCATGTCGGATGCGTTCGGGGGGATCCCCCTCGAGCTCACCGCGACGAGCCACGGCGGCTACTACCGCAACGCCACCAGCAACGACAGCTGGGACGAGGGCTTCGCCACGTTCTACGCCGTGATGGTGGCCAAGCACGTGGCCGGAGCGAGCCAGCCCACCGTGACGCCGTGGGCCGACCTCGAGATCGACCGGAAGGCGTGGGAGGACGCGGGGAGGATCGAGGAGATCGCCCTGGCCGGGGTCCTGCTCGACCTCGAGGACGGTCCGGCCGACTACGGCGGCGGCGACAAGCCAGACATCTTCATCCCCGCCGATCAGGTCCGGCTCGACCGGACGAACGGCGTCTTCTCGGGCCCGGCGGGCACCGCCGCCCTGGGAGACCCATGGACGGCGGAGCTGCTCGCGGCGGACGGCCGCGAGGTGGCGGTCCGGGGTGGCGCCGTGGCGGTCGTCGACGGCCGGCGCGTCGTCATGGGGACGCTCCCCGCCGACGTCGCCACGGTCAGGGTCACCGTTCGTCCGGGCCGGGCAGGCGACGACGATCCCATCGACGGCGACGTGAAGGACCTGTGGGACATCATCGCCGCCGCGAAGTCGGGGTCGTCCCACATCAAGAGCGCGTACGAGCTCTACCGGGTCATGCGAGCGGCGTTCGGGGGCGACCGCGATGCAGACGGGATCGACGACGTCGACGAGATCTTCATCGCCCACGGGTTCTTCGCCGACATCGCCGGGGGCGTCAGCAACCGGACGTTCGACCAGGGCGAGACGCCCGGACAGACCAGCCATCACGCGTGGGTCGCCACAGACGGCACCTCATACCCGGAGATCATCCCCCGGCGCGAGCCGCCACCGATCCCCCCGCTCGAGGCGACCATCGACACCGGCGGTGTCGAGGCCACCGCACTGGTCCAGGTGTCGCTGCCCTCGCCAAACGAGGGCAGGAACCGCTCGATCCTGATCGAGCCCCAGGCCGGGGTGGTCATGGTCCCGGTTCCGCCCCCCGGCTACGGCGGGTCGGTGTCGGTGATCATGCTCGCCGACGGGTACGCCCCCGTGGCGGCCCTGGACGTCGAGGCCGATGCGTTCTGGGAGGAGGCGGAGCGACGCCCCGACGAGTCGTTCCTGGCGGCGTCGGTGACCATGGAGGCAAGGGAGACCGAGGCAGCCGCAGCCGAGCCGGGTCCCGGCGGGATCCCTCGGGAGCTCGGGCTCGTCCTCCTCCTGGTCGCGTTCGCCCTGGGCGGCCTGTCGTTCTGGACGTATCGGAAGCGCCAGCCCGCCCCGGCGAGGGCGCCGGGGCAGGGGTGGTGGCCCACCCACGTGGTGCCGCCTGGCGGAGTGCCGTTCTGGACGGGCCCGGACCCGGCGGTCCCTCCGGCCGGGGTCCTCCCCGAAGGGACCGCGCTCGTGGTGGTCGAGGCGAGGGGGGCGTGGGCCGTGGTGCGCGCCGCGAACGGGTGGACGGGCTGGGCGGACCTGAGGAGCCTGGTCCCATCGCGGTAGCCGGCGGCGGGTAGGCTTCGTCCGGTGCAGGTCGCGCAGCTCGTCGAGAAGGACCCCGGGCTAGCCGGAGCCGATGGGGGTGAACCAGGTGGTGTTGAGGTTCTCCGACTCGGCCCGGTACCACTCGACGGTCTTGTGGAGGCCCTCCTCCAGCGAGTGCTGGGGCTTCCAGTCCAGGAGCTCGCGGGCCTTCGAGTTGTCGCAGTACATCCGCCAGATCTCGGTGGGGCGGTGGGGGAGGGCGCCGAACAGCGGCTTCACCGGCCAGCCCATCACCTCCATGATGGTCTCGACCATCTCCCGCATCGACCGCTCCTCGCCGCACCCCAGGTTGATGACCTCACCGTCCACCTCGGGGCCGGCCATCCCGGCCCGGAGGAACCCGTCGGCGATGTCCTCGACGTAGTTGAACTCCCGGGTCTGCTGGCCCTCGGTGAGCTTGATGTCGTGTCCCCGCAGGGCGGTGACGATCGTCTCCGGGA
>JACQTL010000188.1 GCA_016210805.1 Actinomycetota bacterium
AGACCTGGAAGATCGTCGGGGCGACCCCCGTCCTCGACCCCATCTGGCCCGAGGTCACGCAGGACGGGAAGTTCGCCTGGGTGACCGAGGGCGACGGCCAGAAGGTCAAGAAGATCGACCTCGAGACCATGCAGACCGTGGCCGAGGTGTCCACCGGTCCGGGTCCCTGGGGGGCCCGGCTGTCCTGTGACGAGAGCAAGCTCTACGTGGCGGACAAGGGGGAGTCGGCCGGCTACGCCCAGCAGGGCCGGACGATGACCGTCATCGACACGAAGTTCAACATCGTGACGAACGTGGTCCCGATCGGGCGAACCACCGACCACGTCATCCTGTCGCCCGACTGCAAGTACGTCCTGGCCAACTCGAACGCCGACCACGGCATCTGGATCATCGATGCGGAGACCGAGAAGGTCGTCGACGTGGTGAAGATGCCGAACGACGGCGATCCCCACGGCGGCACCTTCGTCCGGTGGCGGTCTGACGGGAACGGCGGAGTCGTCGGCGAGGTCCTCTCGACCCTGACCGGCTTCCGAGGAAGCGCTCGCGAGGCGCAGATCGAGCTCATCCAGCGGATGCAGCAGGCCGTGGTGGTGCAGGTGAACCCCCGGAACTCCTTCGCCGGGACGCCGACGTCCTTCACCCCCGAGACCGTCTCCGTGGCTCCGGGGGCCGAGGTCACCTTCCTGTTCGTCTACGCGTCGGGGACCTCGGGGCCGATCCTCTCCATCGCGGGTCCGGAAGACTCGTTCGGCACGTTCGACCTCAAGCCCGGGCAGCGGAAGCTGATCACCTTCACCGCGCCGTCGACGTCGACGACGTTCCAGGTCACCGTCCCCGGGGACGAGGCGGCGAAGACGCTGACGGTGGTCGTGGAGGAGCCCGAGCCGGCGGAGGGCGGGATGGAAGGCACCGCTCTCTTCCACGAGGTCGACCTCGTGGCCGACGGCCTCAAGTGGGACATCGACACCCTCACCCTGAAGGCGGGAGAGATGGTGCGCTTCACCATCGCGAATCGCGACGACGAGGTCCACAACTTCATCAACGTCGAGACCGGCTTCGTCGCGCCGGCGTCGCCGGACGTGAGCGGTGGGCAGACCTCCTCGTTCGAGTGGACGGTTCCGAACCAGAAGGGAACGTTCAAGTTCTTCTGCAGCTATCACCCCTCGATGATCGTCGACGTGACCATCGAGTGAGGTTCCGGTTGGGGGGGTCACCGCACCCGCGGTGACCCCCCACCGGTCCGGCGGAGGACGCGATGGTCACGACCGAGAAGGCGCTGCGGGTGATCCTCGGCAAGGGGGCGGTGGCGCACCCCCGCAGGGCCGCTTTGGCCGCGGGGGTCCTGCTGATCCTCGGTCTTTCCGGATGGGGCGTGGCGGCCATCCTCGGACGGGGTGCCGGCCCTCCGAACGCGGCACCCGCCGTCTCGGGAGCGGAGGTGACCCGGCTGCTGTCCCGCTCGGGGTACGGGCCGGGAGGCTCCCAGGTGCAGGTGGTCTTCGCCACGCCCGAGTACTTCCGGTGGACGGCCCAGCCCGGGCAGGCCGGGACCTACGACGTCGAAAACAACCTGGTGTTCCTGGTCTGGGAGAACATCCACGACGGCGACCTCGCCGCGCCGATGCAACCCGGCCTGCGCATCGACGGGGCGCTGACGTACCTGCCCGGCGAGGTGCTCGTGCCCGCCAACGCCGTCCACCATCGGTTCAGCGTCGTGCTGTACCCGAGACACGATCGCGCGGGGACGCCCGTGATCGGGCCGGGCACGAGGTCTCTCGAGCTGGTCCTGCCCCCCGCCCACGAGGAGGGTGCGGCGTCCATCCTCTCCTGGTCCCTGCCCATCCCCTTCCCGGGGGAGGCGCAGGAGGGAGGCTTCGAGGTCACGGGCGCTTCGATCCTCGCCCTCTTCGGCGGCGTCCTTGCCTCGATGTGGCCGTGCCTGTTCCAGCTGACCGCCTACTTCATCCCGACGCTCGCCGGGGTCTCGATGAGCCAGGGCCGGGCGGAGGGGAGTGTCCGAGTGGTCCGGCTCCGGGTGGCGAAGACGGCCGGCCTGTTCATCCTTGGCTTCGTGATCGTGTACACGGCGGCGGGGGCGGCCGCGGGGTACGCGGCGCAGTCGCTGGACGGAAGCTCGCTGTTCTGGAGCATCC
Source organism: Actinomycetota bacterium (assembly GCA_016210805.1). Taxonomy (GTDB): domain Bacteria; phylum Actinomycetota; class UBA4738; order UBA4738; genus JACQTL01. Next base: position 2,154 of record JACQTL010000188.1, read on the forward strand.
GGCGGCCCCTGTCGATCCTCGCCGGCCTCGTCCTGCTGTTCATGGCGGCCCGACTGGCCGCGAGCGCCCGAGCGCCGCTGGTGTGCAAGATGCCGGTGGTCTCCTCGCTCGGCCGCAAGAAGACCGGACCGTTCGGGACCATGCTGCTGGGGGTGGCCTTCGCCGCCGGCTGCACCACCTGCTTCGGCGCCGCCCTCATCCTGGGCATGGTCACGTACGTCGGGATCGCCGGGACCCCCGCGCTCGGTGCCCTGCTCATGTTCGTCTTCTCACTGGGGATGGCCATCCCGCTTCTGGCCGGAGCTATGGCCATGGCCCGGGTGCTGACGGCCCTCGGCCGTCTGGAGCGGGTGGCGCGCGGGATGGTCCTGGCATCGAGCGTGATCATGGCCGGCTTCGCCGTGCTGCTGTTGTCCGGTCGCTTCATGTGGCTCAGCAACACGTTCGGCCGCGCCATCGGCGGGGGGACCCCATGAGCAGGATCGCGGCCTCCGGTGCAGTGGTCGCGGCCTTCGCGCTCCTCCTCACTGCGTGCGGGAAGGGCGTCGCCGAACCGGCGGCCAGCGCCGGGGAGGACCCCTGGCGGAGAACGGTTCTCCGGGTGGTCCAGGGGGACCGGACGACCCCGTTCGAGAACGGTACCGCCGTGCGCGCCGGGGCCGTCGACGTGGAGATCTTCGTGGCCCCCTATCCACCGGCGCGGGAGGGAAGCATCGACCTCCTCGTCTCCGATCCCGCCACGGGGCTCCCGGTCGAGGATGGCGCGGTCGACGTCTCGTTCGACATGTACATGCCGCACGGGGTGATCTCGGCTCAGGCCTTGCCGGGCGGCGCGGGGCACGCTCTGGTGCCGTACAAGCTGGTGATGCCGGGGGAGTGGAGGATGGACATCCGCATCAGCCGCGACGGTGACGTCGCGCTCCTCGCCCTGGTGTTCCAGGTGGACTGAGAGGCCTGGGATGAGGGGCTGGCTCGGTCGGCGCGCTCTCCCCGCCGCGGCCCTCGCGGCCGTCATTCTCGCGGTGCTCGGCCCCGGCGTGGCAGCGGCGCACGGCCGGGAGATCGACGTTGGGGTGTCGTGTCGGGCCCCGGACCCCGGTCGGCCGCTGGGTCTCGAGTGCACCGCGCTCCTCCACTACACCGACGGGGACCCCGTGCCGGACGCGCTTCTCGACGTGACGGGGGTACGGGAGGGACCGGGCGATGCGGGGTTCGGTCCGACCGTCTTCGAGCCCGCGGAACAGGCGGGTGCGTACTCCGCGACGCTGATCCTCCCGGCCTACGGGACCTGGCTGCTGCGGTTCGTCGTGCGCGAGCCCGGGAACGGAGCTGCGCAGCTTCGTGCGGAGATCCTGCCGCCGGTGCCCGGGGACTCCCCGGAGATCGAGGCGGGACTTCGGGTCGTGTCCAAGTTCGGGTGGCCGGACGTGCGAAACCTCGCGCTGCGGATCGCCCATCTCGTCGGAGCCCTGGCCTGGTTCGGAAGCGTCGCGTTGATACTGCTCGTTGCTTCCCTTGTCGGACCCACGGAGCGCCGGCGCTTGATGGGGCGCGGCGCGGCCCTGTTCCCCTGGGTGGCGGGGATCAGTCTTCTCGTCGTGGCCGTGAGCGGCGCCCTCAATGCCGTGTACAACACCCCCACCCGACCGCCGGGCCTCTTCAACCCAGGAGATGCGGCCCGGCTCCCTTTCGGGAACGTCTACCTCGCCGCCTTCTTCGTGAAGATGGCGCTCGCGGTTGCGATCGTGGCAGCCACCGCCTCGCTGTCGATGGCGTTGCGCCGCACCCAACGGGCGGTGGATGTCATTGCCGGCGGGTCCGGCACGCTCGGGCTCGGGCCGGACGGCCCGGAGCGTCGGGTCAGGCAGATGGCCGCCCTGGATCTCGTGCTGGGACTCCTCGTTCTGGTCGTGGTCGCCGTCATGTCGTACTTCCATATCGTCAGCCACGTCGGTGGGGCGGCGGGGGCCACCTGATGTCCTTGAGGAGATCGCTTTCGCCGGAAGATGCTTCGCGAGCCCGGATCGCGACGCCTTCGCGGCGAACATCGCGTGATGTGCAGGCGATCCGTCTCGTCTCGTTCCTTGCGCAGACGATCGAGGCGGTCGAGAGCAAGGAGGAGATGACGTGAAGCGACTGACCTGGCTTGTGGTCCCGCTGGCGGCCCTGGCGATGGCGGCGTGCGCCGGGGGCGACGGCGGAGATGCTGGAGACGACGGTCCCGAAGGGACCGAGCTGCACGTGACCGCGAGGGAGTTCGCGTTCGAGCCGAGCTCGTTGTCGGCGTCGGCCGGCGAGATCACGGTCCAGCTCGAGAACGCGGGCGCGACCGAGCACGACTTCACCGTCGACGAGGCGAACTTCACAGCGCTGGCCAAGGCGGCGGAGTCGGCCAGCGGCACCCTCACGCTCGAGGCGGGCACGTACGCGTTCTACTGCTCGATCCCCGGCCACCGCGAGTCGGGCATGGAAGGCACGCTGACCGTCTCCTAACGGGGAGCGAGACGCGCACGAAGTCAACGTATGCGTCAGCGCTCGAGGATCTCCGGAGGTTCATGGGGGAGAGAGGTGTCCCGATGAGTGAACAGGATGATCGACCTTGCGGCCGGGTTCTCATGGAGGTGATCGGTGTTCGACGTGGCTGCTCGGATGTCCCGCCTCTCTTGGTCCTCAGCGAGATCCAAGGCACGGGGGTGTTCCTCACGCCTCTCGGCCCGGATCACGCTCACCTCTTGGCGCACGAGCTCGGCGGGCATAGCACTCCACTCGCGCTGACGTACGACTTGGTCGACCAGTTAGCCGCGTGGCTCGGGACGCAGGTGACCTCGATCAGGCTGATGGACGAGAGGAACCGCGGCGAGGTCGCCGAGATCGAGCTCGAAGCTCACCACGATCGCAAGGTCGTGCGGGCTGGCGTCGCCGACGCCGCCGTCCTGTCGAGGCGGCTGGGGGTCCCCGTCTCGGTCCCCCGGGGGCTGGTCTCGGAGATGGGGCCCGATGACAACCACGCGGCTGTCGTCGATGACTTCCGACGCTTCCTGGATCGGGCGTCCCCCGACGACTTCTCGCGGTAAGGGTGGGAAGGGGGCGCGGGGTGACACGGGGCGAGCATGGAGACGTGGTCCTCCCGGCATGAGGCCTGCAAGGTCCCGGGCAGCGACGGATCAGCGAGGATCCCCCGCTCAGGGCCCCGGACCCGCGATCCGGGTGCCGGGGTGGAAGTAGGCCCAGGCGAACCAGTACGAGTCGAGCGCCGGGACGGAGCGCAGCCGGCCACCGGCCAGGGGGCCCTCGACCGCCAGGCCGGTGAGGTCGAAGAGCGTCCCCGTCCGCCGGTCCAGGAAGCCGTCCGCCGTCGCCGCGATGTCCAGGGACCGCCCGGCCAACCGGGGGAGGTAGGCCGCCCCCGCCCAGCCCGAGGCCAGCTCCTCGAAGGAGCCCGCGGTGCCCTGGAGCCCGACGCCGTGCTCCAGGAGCACGACGATCCTCCCGTCCCGCCCCTCGATCTCCACGACCCGTCGCCCCGAGGCGTCGGCCGGATAGGGCACGGCCACGGCGGTCTCCCCGTCCACGATGCCCAGGACCCTGGCCTTCGGCGGGAGCCGGGGATCGGACGACGCCCCGAAGGTGAAGCGGCTCTCCTGGTTCGGGTCCCGCCCGTACGCCGGATAGGGATCGCGTCCGTAGAAGGCGGCGAAGCCCGTGTCCTCGGTCATGACCCGCCCGTCGGGCCAGGCGGCCCGGAAGTCCGAGAACGAGAGCATCCGCACCGGGACCATCCCGAGCCGGCGACCGGCGAGCTGGCCCCGGCGGGCCTCGCCGGTGAGCTGCTGCCACAGCGTCTCGGTCTCCCGGTCGAACATGATCAGGTTCGCTCCGATCAGCCGGCCGGACACGGCGAACGTCAGGACCCGACCCTCCACTGTCCGCTCGAAGGCGACGCCGGAGCTGCAGAGCGGGCAGAAGGTGACGGCCACGGGCTCCCCGCCGACCTCGTCGTTCACGATCTCGTGCCACACCAGGACCCGCAGCGGGTACGCTCGCGCGTCCCCCTCCACTTCCACGGCGAGGACGGGTTCGTCGTCCGCCAGGAAGTCCGCCGTCGCGGCGGGCTCGAACACGGGCCGGTCGATCGCCCGGATCGAGTCGGGGGGCAGGCAGAAGGGGCCGACCAGGTTGACGACGGCCTGGTAGCGCTGCTGGACCGTGCAGGCGAAGTTCACGGTCCCGGTGACCGGCCGCGAGGGGTCCTGTCGATAGGGCGACTCGTAGCTCGGCGGCGGCGCCGGCGGTTCGGCGGCACCGGCTCCGCGGGGCCCGGGAGGGGAGTCCGGGGCGACCAGGCCGCCCAGCGCGGCCGCGACGACGAGGATGGGGATGGCGGAATGCCAGCGGCGTCGGGCCATCTAGCCTCCTCGCTCCGGGGCCCTCCCCGGTCCTTCCTCCCGCTCCGCGGGCGGCGTCAGCCCACGTAGGACCGGCACTCGTAGCACCAGGTGAACGACCCCGACGAGAGGGGGAGCGACCTGATCACCGGATGGCCGCTCGACAGGGCGTGCCGGCGGTTGTGCCCCGCCTGGGACTCGCAGCACCCCACGTAGCCGCACTCCGAGCAGACCCGAAGGTTGAAGGAGCTGCCGCAGCCCTCGCACACCTGTGACCGGGGGTCGGCACCCGCCTCCGGGACGTGGTCGCACTCGACATGGTGCCGGCGGAGCAGGCTCACGGGCGATCCCTCCTCGTGTTCGATGATCGATGGGGGGCCTTCCCCCATGAAACCACGCCGTTCGGGCAGTGCCTGCCGGACTGTTCCCCGGGCGACTGTTCCCGCGCATCGCTCAGATGGGTGGCTCGAAGCGGTTCACGAGCCGGAGGATGGGCGCCATGAGCCGGACCCACAGGCCCGAGACGAGGAGGATCCCCACCCCTAGCATCAGGGTGCCCGAGATCCCGGCCACCCAGTGGTAGTTGCGGCGGATGGCCTTCACCCTGTCGAGGACCCGTCCCACGCCCAGCGCCACCAGGAGGAACGGCACGCCGAGCCCGGCCGAGTAGCTGAACAGTAGGAGCGCCCCGCGGGTGGAGCCGCCCTGGGCGCCGGCGAGGCCGAGGATGCCTCCGAGCACGGGACCGATGCAGGGGGTCCATCCGGTCGCGAAGGCCATCCCGAGCGGGAACGCGCCCACCCGGCCGCCACCCAGGCGGGAGAGGAACGGCCGCCGCTCCGCGTACAGCCCGGGCCACCTGATCCGGAAGGCGTAGAGGAGCATGGCCAGGCCGAAGACGGCCACGACGATCCCGGCCACGCGCGTTCCCAGGGGGGAGCGCAGGACCGGGAGGACCGCCCCGGAGAAGGCGCCGAGGGTCGTGAAGACGACCGAGAAGCCCAGCACGAACAACCCCACCGGCAGCAGGCGCTTGCGACGGTCCTCCTGGGGCCCGGTGCCCGAGACGAACGAGA
>JACQTL010000202.1 GCA_016210805.1 Actinomycetota bacterium
GCGAACGGCACCATGCTGAACGTGTCCAGCTCCGTGATCGGCCCGGGCGGGATCAGCGTGTTGTTGCGGATCCCGCCGCCGTTCTGCAGCGCGATGTCGGGCATCGGCGCGCCGAACTCGGCGGCCGACTGCTGGGCCTGCCAGAACAGGGCGTCGGCGATCAGGTTCCCCTCGTTGGTCTCCATCGACCGCACGTCGGCCCGGATCCCGTCGAGGGGCACCGCGGAGTCGGCGATCACGTTCGCCGCCAGGTCGGCCACGAAGGCGGCCACCGGGTCCACCACGTTCTGCTTGATCCACCGGTTCTGGTTCACCCCGTCGTCGAAGACGGCGCGGCTCACGACGCGTTGCGGTCCGGACATCCGCTTGAGGACCCGGACCACGTTCCCCTTGCCGTCGAACCCGACGACGAGCTTGCCGAGGTACCGGTAGTCGCCGCTCGTCGTGATCACGGGGACGGCCTTCCCGTCGGCGTCGGCGGCCCACAGCGGGTAGGGGCCGAACACCGAGCCCTCGTCCCCCGGGATCAGCACGTTGCGGGGATTGGCCAGCAGCTCGTCCCCGCCCCCGGCCACCATCACGTCCACGCCCTTCAGCATCGGGGCGAGGGCCAGGTCCTCCTCGATGCTCTGCAGGTGGCTGATCAGGACGATCTTGTTGACCCCCAGGGCCAACAGCCGGTTCACCTGCTTCTGGATGGCCCCGGCCACGTTGGGGTTCACCAGCACGTCCCGGGGGCTCGAGATGAACGGGAGCATCGGGGTCGTGGCGCCGATGATCCCGATCTTCCTCCCGCTCGTCGTCACGATCACGCTCTTGGCGATCCGTCCCGCGTCGGCCAGCGCATCGAGCGAGGGCTCACCGGCCAAGTTCAGGTTCGAGGACAGGAACGGCGCGTCGCCCGTGAACCCGGAGATGAAGTCGGCCAGCACGTCCGGGCCGAAGTCGAACTCGTGGTTCCCGATCGCGAACGCGTCGTACCCGATCCGGTCGAGCCCGAGCGTGTCGTAGAAGGGCGGACCCTTGGCGAAGCTCGCGGCGAGCTGGGGGCCGGCCAGGTAGTTGTCGCCGGAGGACACCAGGACGGCCCCCTTGTTGGCGGCGTCCAGGGCGTCGCGGCGCAGCCGGTTCACGAGCGTCGCGAAGCGAGCGATGCCCCCGAAGTCCTCCAGGCCCGTACCTGCGTCGATCAGCTTCGACTCGCCGTCGTTGTTGTGCAGCACGGTGAGCCAGAACTTCACCTTGGGAGCCGCCTCGGCGCTGGGCGCCGCGCCGGCGACCAGCACCCCGGTGACCAGGGCCACCGCCACCAGCGAGCGAGCCGCCCGCCGACGCAGGCCCGGTCTCTCCGCTCGAGACATGCCGATCACCCCTTCCCCCTGGGGGCGCAGAGACGTTGCCCCACGCCCGTAGTGGACGGCGAGACCGTATCGGGGCGGGTGCCGGGTCCCCCCGGACGATGGTCCCGCGGCCCCGGGTTCCCCCAGTCCGAGGGGTCCGGGGCCGGGGGCGGGACGTCGCCCCGCGCGGGCCTCTCGAGGCCCTTGACTCCTCCGACGTGACGGTTGTAGGAAATTCGGGGAGGAGCCACCTTGGGGCGACGAAGCGTCATTATCCGCCTGCGCCCGCTCACCTTGTTGCTGCTCGCCGCGCTGGTCCTCGCCACGGGCCCGGTCGCTGCGGCGGACGGCCACCCACTGGCCATCCAGCGGATCGAGACCGGGCTCACGCCCGACGGGCGGCCCTGGGTCCTCATCGAGTTCAACCAGGAGTACCCGCCCCCGGGCTTCGAGTCGGTCGTGGCGGTCGCCCTGGCCCGGGAGTCGGGCGAGACCATCCACTGGGTCGAGACCACCACCGAGGGGAACTCGGTGAGGGAGGTATCGCGGGTGGAGGGGAGCTTCGAGTCGATCAACGACTTCAACCACCTGATCGTCATCCTGCCCGGCCCGGCCGCGCCGGGGGCGCCGATCCACATCGCCACCTCCTTCCGGCAGGCGAGCGGAGACGATCCGGTGGAGGAGGGGAGGGAGCTCGAGCTGAAGGACCAGGTCGGGGACCCGCAGGAGCTCTTCCCCGCGACGCCCCCCACGAAGTCCCCCACGCCGGAGGAGACCTCCCCCGAGGCGACGGCCACCGAGGGAACCGGTGGCGCGGCCACGGAGGAGGTGCCGACGGAGGAGGCCGCCGGGGGGGACGAGGGCGGCGGGTTGCCCCTCTGGGCCATTGGGCTGTTGGTGGTCCTGGCCCTGGCCGCGGCCACGACCGCCATGCTCAGGGGCCGGAAGCCCTCCGCCCCCGACGGAGGGGATGCGCGCCAGCCCGAGGCGCTCGAGTCGGTCGCCCCGGCTCCCTCGGATGATCCCGGGCCGGTGGCCACACCGGTGGTCGTCCAGGTGGCGGGGGGGCCTCGGGACGACGAGTCGGTCGCCCAGGCTCCCTCGGATGATCCCGGGCCGGTGGCCGACCCCGGGCCGGCGGCGACACCGGTCGTGGTCCAGGTGGCGGGGAAGCCTGGGGACGAGGACCGATCGCCGGGACGTGACTGCGCCGCCGAGCTCCGGCGGGCGCAGGACCTGGCCATGCAGCTGTGGCATGCCCGACGCGAGCTGGCGCAGCTCCTGGAGCTGGAGCGCAGGCAGGAGGCAGCCCTCAGGCCGGGCATGCCCGAGCTTCCCCTCTCCGAGGAGGAGGAGGAGGAGCTCGACTACCTCCGGGCGGGCGTCGGCCCCGAGGAGATAGAGACGCTGGAGGCGGAGTTCCGGGAGGCGGCCGCCGCCCTGGCCGCCTGCGAGGGATCCCCGGCCCCGGAGGCTGAGGCTCGACTGATGCGGGACGCGGAGGCGGGGGTGGAGCCGGAGCCTGAGCCGACCGAGACGCCAGGGCCGCAACCGCGGAAGGAACCCCGGCCTGCGGTGCTCGAGTCGGTCGCCGAGGACCCCTCGGCTGGTCCCCGCCACCCACTGGATGTCCCCCTCGTGATCCAGGAGCCCCCCGCCGACGAGGAGCGACCCCTGGAGCGTGATTGCACGGCGCAGCTCGAGCGAGCTCGAGCGGCCGCGGAGGCGCTGTTCCACGCCAGGCGCGAGCGGGCGGAGCTGGAGCGGATGGAGAGCAAGCTCCAGGCCGGGGCGGGCGGCCTCCAGCCCCCCCTCACGGACGAGGAGCGCGCGGAGCTCGACTACCTCCGGGTGGGCGCCGGCCCGGAGGAGATAGAGGGCCTGGAGGCGGAGTTCCGGGAGTCGGCCGCCGCCCTGGCCGCGTGCGAGGGAACCCCGGCCCCGGAGGCCGAGGCCCGTCTGATTCGGGAGGCGGGCGGCGGGTAGCCAAAGCGGGGTGGCGCGCTGCGCGCTAGCCTGCTCGTGCCATGGAGTACCGAACGCTGGGGCGGACCGGGGTTCAGGTCAGCACCCACTGCCTGGGCGCCATGATGTTCGGGGCCTGGGGGAACACCGATGTGGACGACTGCGTGCGCATCATCCACGGGGCCCTGGACGCCGGCATCAACTTCGTGGTCACCGCCGACGTCTACGCGGAGGGCGGCTCCGAGGAGATCGTGGGCCGGGCCCTGAAGGGCCGGCGTGACCAGGTCGTCCTGGCCACCAAGGTCCACGGGCCGATGGGGGAGGGGCCCAACGAGCGGGGGAACTCGCGCCTGTGGATCGTCCGCGAGGTCGAGGAGAGCCTCCGCCGCCTCGGCACCGACCACATCGACCTGTACCAGATCCACCGTCCGGACCCCCGGACGGACGTGGAGGAGACCCTCGGGGCCCTGTCCGACCTCGTCCGCCAGGGGAAGGTCCGGTACATCGGCTCGTCCACGTTCCCGGCGTTCCAGATCGTGGAGGCCCAGTGGGCGGCGGAGCGCCGGGGCCTCGAGAGGTTCGTCTGCGAGCAGCCGCCCTACTCGATCTTCGTGCGGCACGTCGAGCGGGACGTCCTCCCGGTGTGCCGGTCCCACGGCATGGGCGTGATCGTGTGGAGCCCGCTCGCCGCCGGATGGCTCACCGGCCGGTACCGCCGGGGGAAGGAGATGGAGCCCGGTTCCCGAGGGGCCAAGGCCCAGGGCCGGGACAACCCGCCGGCCCGCCGGTTCGACCTCTCGCGTCCGGCCAACCAGCGCAAGCTCGACCTGGTCGAGGACCTGTCCACGGTGGCCGAGGGGGCCGGCGTCTCCATGACCCACATGGCCATCGCCTTCACGCTGGCCCATCCCGCGGTGACCTCGGCGATCATCGGGCCCCGGACCATGGAGCAGCTCGAGGACCTCCTGGCCGGCGCCGACGTCCGGCTGGACTCCGACGCCCTGGACGCGATCGACCGCATCGTCCCGCCGGGGACCACGCTGGAGGACGCCGACCGGGGCTACGAGGAGCCCTGGCTCCGCCCGGGGGCCAGGCGGCGCTGACCCGCGGGGGACCGGAGCCGGTCAGCCCGCCGGATCAGCGCCTCAGGCCCGGTTCCGCCTGGGCCGCCGGACCCGCACCTCGGGCGGGGCCAGGTGGGGGGGCTCGACGGTGGCGGCGCCGCGGACGGCGCCCCGCCGGCCCCGGGCCACCTCGTGGCGGACCTCCTCCATGGCCCACAGCGCCCACTCGAGCAGGGTCCGCTCGTGGCGGATCCCGGCCTCCACCGTGATCCGGGACCATCGCGCGGGGGCCCACAGGGGCGCCTCCCCCGAGTCCTCCTCGTCCAGGTCCGCGGCCTGGGCCTCCAGGTGGGCCAGGTTCGCCTCGTGGAACTCGGCCTGCCGGCGCAGGTACTCGTACGCGTCGGTGGGCTCGACCAGCCACAGGAAGAACACGCGCATGTAGGCCTCGGAGCGGGAGTTGCGGTCGGGCTCGGTGGCCACCAGCCACTGCCGGACCTCGGCCAGGCCCTCCTCGGTGAGGCTGTAGACCTTGCGGCCCCGGGGGCCGTCGGCGGTCTTGCGGATCAGCCCCTCCTCCTGGAGGCGGGCGAGCTCCGGGTAGATCTGGCTGTGGGAGGCCGACCAGGCCCCGGCGACCGACTCGTCGAAGTGCCTGGTCAGGTCGTAGCCGCTCATGGGCCGCTCCGCCAGGAGCCCCAGCACGGCGTTCCTCAGCGACATCCGGTCGTCCCAGTGGCTCGCTCGATCCGTCCGGCCATCGTGTCGGAGTGTACCGGTCGGTTGCGTCTGTTGGTCAAGACATGTCAAACTCTACATGCAACTTCCGACGTATAGCTCGCTCGACCGGCCCGACCGGGCGCGACCGGACGGATCGGAGGGAAGGACTCCGAGGTCCCCTCGGACCGCGCGGGGAGCCGGCGCCTCGTTCGGCTCTCCGCGTTCTCCCCTCCGGCCGGCGCCCCGGGTTCGACCAGGTCGCCGGGCTGCCGGCGCCGGAGAGGATCGCCGGCCAGGAGGAAGGACGGTGAGGCGGTCGTGGGGCGCTACCTGATCCGCCGGGCGATGTTCCTGGCCCTCGTGCTGTGGATCGTGTCGATGCTCACCTTCGTGATCTTCGTGAAGCTGCCGGCCGGCGACCCCGCTCGCCGGTTCGCCGGGCGGAGGACCACTCCCGAGACTATCGAGCAGGTCCGCGAGAACCTGGGCCTCGACAAGCCCGTCCTCGTCCAGTACGCGAGGTTCGCCAAGGGCCTGATCCCGTGGCCCGGCCTGTTCCTGAACGAGCAGGTGTACTTCTCGTACTCGAACTACGTCCCGGTGAAGGAGGAGATGGCAAAGCGCATGCCGGTGACCTTCGCGCTGGCCATCGGGGGCTCGGTCCTCTGGCTCCTCATCGGCATCCCGATCGGGATCGTGTCGGCCCTCAAGCCCAGGTCCCTGGCCGACCGGGCCGGGATGGTCTTCGCCCTGTTCGGCGTGTCGGCCCCGGTGTTCTGGCTGGGCTTCATGCTCCTCTACGTGTTCTGGTTCCGATTGGGCTGGCTGCCGGGGAGCGGGCTGCCGCCGGGGGACGGGGTGCTCCTTTCGGTGCTCCACGGCAGGTTCCTGCTGCCCTGGGTGGCCCTGGCCCTGTCCTACGCGGCCCTGTACACCCGGATGGTCCGGAGCAACCTGATGGAGGTGATGGGCGAGGACTACATCCGCACGGCCCGGTCAAAGGGGATATCGGAGCGCCGCGTGGTCCTCAAGCACGGCCTCCGCAGCGCCCTGACCCCCGTGGTCACGATCTTCGGGATGGACCTGGGGTTCATGCTCGGGGGCCTCCTGATCACCGAGACGGTGTTCAACCTCCCGGGGCTGGGCCGTTACGCGATCTCCGGCATCACGGGGAACGACGTCCCCGCGGTGATGGGGGTCGTGGTGGTCGCGGCGTTCTTCATCGTGGTCGCCAACCTCGTGGTGGACGTCATGTACGCGGTGCTGGACCCGCGGGTCCGGTACTCCTGAGCCCGACCACGCGGCCCGGGCGCCGGGCTCGGCCGGCTCCTCCTCGGCGCCGAGACGCGAGCTTCCGGAGCTCCTCGGCGAAGAGGAGCGTGGGGGCGGCCAGGACCACGACGGCCCACTCCGCGAGCCCGAGCGGGGAGTGGCCGAACACGTCGCGGATCCCCGGCACGTTCACCAGGGCGAGCATCGTGGCGACCTCGATGGCCATCGCCGCGAGGAGGAGCCGATTCCCGAGCGGGGCGGTCCGGAGGGCCGATCCCGACCGGCTGCGGCAGGCGATGCCGTTGCCGACCTGGGCCATGACGATCGCGGCCCACACCATCGTGGACATCGTGGAGAGTGCCGGTCCGGCGGGGAGCGCCTGGCCGGGTCGCCACCCTGCGGCCAGGGCCGCGCCCGCCGGGATCATGGCCAGGGCGGCCATCGCCTCGAGGGGCCCGAGGAACCCGTAGGCCCGGAGCAGCGTGGCACGGTCGAGGAGCCGTTCCCCGGCGGACCGGGGCCTGCGCATCATGACGTTCGAGTGGGGCGGCTCCCCGCCCAGGGCCAGCGCCGGCAAGAGGTCGGTGCCGAGGTCGACCGCGAGGATCTGGAGCACGGTGAGGGCGAGTGGGATCGAGCCGCCGGAAAGGGCCCAGGCAAGGAACGGGGCGAGCTCCGGGACGTTCGAGGTGAGCACGTAGGTCAGGAACCGTCGCATGTTGTCGAAGGTGGCCCGGCCTTCCTCCACGGCCTCGACGATGTGGGCGAAGTTGTCGTCGAGCAGGACCAGGTCGGCGGCCCGCCGGGCCACGTCGGTCCCCGACCTCCCCATGGCCACGCCGATGTCGGCCTGCCTCAGGGCGGGGGCGTCGTTCACGCCGTCGCCGGTCATCGCCACCACCTCGCCCCGGGTCTGGAGCGCCTGGGCGATGCGAAGCTTCTGCTCGGGGGTCACCCGGGCCAGCACGGAGACGTGGGTCCCGAGGAGCTCCGCCAGGGCCCGATCGTCGTCCGGCAGCTCCGACCCGAGCATGACGCTCTCCACCGGGAGCCCCGCCTCCCTGCCCACCGCCATCGCCGTGGCCGGGTGGTCGCCGGTGACCATGACGACCCGGATCCCCGCCCGACGGCACCGGGCGATCGCGTCGGGGACCTCTGGGCGCACCGGGTCGGCCAGCCCCACGAGGCCCAGGAGCTGCAGCTCTCGCTCCGCGGCCGCGGCCGTCGCCGGAGGCTTCGGCAGCTCGCGCCGGGCGAAGGCGATGACCCGGAGGCCCCGGACGGCCATCCTGTCCACCCCCGAGAGGAGCTCGCGCTCGCCGGCCCCGTCGAGCTTCGCCGGTCCACCGGCCCGGAGGAGGGACGTGCAGGCCGGGAGGATCGACTCGGGCGACCCCTTGGCCACGACCTCGACCGACCCCGACGGGAGCATGTGGACCGTGCTCATCCTCCGGCGGTCGGAATCGAACGGGAACTCAGCGATCCTCGGTGACCCTCGCTCCGCGGCCTCCCGCTCGACCCCGCCCTTGCGGGCCAGGACGAGCAGCGCTCCCTCGGTGGGGTCCCCGGCGCATCGCCACCTCTCGGCCCGGAGCTCGACGCGGGCATCGCCGCAGAGCGCCGCCGCCCGGAGGAGGGGGGCCAGCTCCGACCGCTCGCGCGCGGCGAGGGGGCGCTCTCCGAGAAGGATCGTTCCTCCGGGGTCGTAGCCCCAGCCCGTGACCGAGTAGGTTCGGCCGGGAAGCCAGAGAGCCACGGCGGTCATCTCGTTGGCGGTGATCGTCCCCGTCTTGTCCGTGCATATGACCGTGGTGGCACCCAGGGTCTCGACCGCCTCCAGGTGGCGGACCAGCGCCCCGCGCTCCGCCATGCGCGTCGCCCCCCGGGCGAGGGACAGGGTGAACGTGGGGAGGAGCCCCTCGGGGACCAGCGCGACGATCACACCCATCGCGAAGACGAACGCGTCCCCGAGGTCCATGCCCATGGAAAGCGACACGGACAGGAAGGCCAGTCCGGCGACCAAGGCGAGCGCACCAACGACCCGCACGGTGCGGTTCAGCTGCTGGTGGAGCGGGGACGGGCGCCTCACCACCTCGCCGGTCATCCGGGAGATGCCACCGAGCCGGGTGGCCTGACCGGTCGCGGCGACGACGGCGGTCCCCGAGCCCCTGGTCACGTGCGTGCCCGCGAAGACGAGATTGGGAGCGTCCACCGGATCGGGGGGTGGCTCGGCCAGCGGCTCGGCGGTCCGGGGGAGGGGCTGTGACTCGCCGGTCAGCACGGAGTGCTCGACCTCCAGTCCGTGCGAGGTCACGATCCGCGCGTCGGCGGAGATGGCGTCGCCTTCCCTGAGGAGGACGACGTCGCCGCGGACGAGCTCGGACGCGGACACCTCCGCCCGCCGCCCACCCCGGACGACCGAGGCCCGCTCCGGGAGGAGGGCGGCCAGCGCTCGGGTGGCTCGCTCGGCGCGGTGCTCCTGCACGAAGCTGAAGCCGCCGTTGACGACGACGACGACGATCACCGCCCATCCGAGCTCGGGCATCCCCGCGACGAAGGCCAGCCCGGCGGCCAGCCACAGCATGAGGGCGAACAGGTGGGAGATCTGCGCGAGGAGCCCGCGGATCAGGCCCCGGCCCCGAGGCGCCGGTATCGTGTTCGGCCCATCGGCCCGATAGCGGGCCGAGGCCTGGGCGGGGTCCAGGCCCTGGGGCGTCGTCCGCATGGCGGCGAACACCGCTCCCACAGGGGTGGTGGAGAGCTCACCCAGCGCGGGCCGGTCGAACCGCCCGTCCTGTCGATCCTCCTCGGTCTCGGGACCCGCGCCGCTCATCGGCCACTCCTTCCCACATCGTGCCGGGGCTCGCCGAGGGGGGGCCGGGCTCACCGTCCCGCCGCGAGAGGGACCTCCGGACGGTGACGGCGGGCAGGCCTCGGATCAGAGTGGTGGGGCGTCGTGAGGACGTCGTGTCGGTGTTGGAGCGAGGAGGGGTGGATCATGCGGGGAAACGTCGGCGACCGCATCGTCGTCGCGACCGAGCACGTGGGCGAGCAGCCTCGAGAGGGCGAGGTCCTCGAGGTGGTGGAGCGAGGCGGGGTCGTTACCTACCGGGTCCGGTGGGCCGACGGCCACGAGAGCCTCTTCACCCCGAGCGGCGGCGCCGTCCGCTTCGTTCCCGGCGAGGTGGCCACGAGGTCCTAGCGGGGCTCTCGGAGGTCGCCACCGTCCCGGCCGGGCGGGGCCGACAGGCCCTCCACGTACCGGCGGCGCCGGCGGAGGATCGCTCGTAGGCATACGATGGTGGCGCGGCCCTCGCC
>JACQTL010000189.1 GCA_016210805.1 Actinomycetota bacterium
CACGCGAACTTCGACATCCCCGAAGAGATCCTCGCCGAGGCCGGCTGAGGGAGGTCGGGTGGGCGCGCTCTGGGGGGCGCGCTCACGGTCGGGGCCCGGCGCCGGGGGGCACGCTTCGCTCCTTCCCTCGGCTCCGCCTCGGTCAGAGGCCCCCCTCTGCCGGGCCCCTCCCGCGCGCCGGCACCGCCGTGCCGACGGGCGTTCTTCAGTCGGTCTCGTCTTCGTGGGATGCGGAGTCCGTTCGCAGGTAGCTCGTCAGGTCGGCGGCTAGCTGGCGGAAGCGGGTGGCCAGCATGCGGCGGGCCTTGAAGGACAGGAGGCGACCCAGGAGGGTGGGGTCGAGCTCTCCGCGCTGGGTCAGGGCGGTGCCGTCGGGGGCTGGCTCCAACTCGAAGGTGTGGCGCATGGTCCCCAGGGGGCTCCGGGCCACGTGCGAGAAGCGGCGGGGCGGGTCCCAGTCGGCGTACTCGTACTCGACCTTCCCGAACCCCGTGAAGGATCCGCGGTACCGGGCTCCATCGCCGAGCGGGACCTCTCCCAGCCGCTCCACCTCCTTCATCGCCCCGTCCCACTTGAGCTGCTCATCCGGGTCCGCCGCCAGACGGAAGACCAGATCGGGCGAGCCCGGCAAGATCTCTCGAAGCTCCGTCAGGAGCATCTCCCCGCCACCCCCTCCCACACTCGGAACACTTTAGGGACTAAAGTATCCGGGTGTCCGAGCGTCCCGTCAAGGGGCGGGTTCCCGCCTCCCGGAGGTTCGTGCTGGACCCGATGCGCCGGGTGGAGCGCGCGGTCCACGGTGACCTCGAGGCGCTCCTGGAGTCGATCGGCTACCGGGAGGTCCGCGCGCCCCACATCCGCGTCTTCGCCCACGTTCCCCGGGGGGAGGGCATGCGGATGAGCGTGCTGGCCGACCGGATGCAGGTCACCCCGGGGGCGGCCAGCCAGCTGGTCGGCCACCTGGAGCGGCTGGGCCTCGTCCGCCGCCAGCGGGAGGCCGGCGACCGGCGGCACGTCCGCGTGATCCCCACCCCCGCGGCTGAGGCCGGCTACGAGGCCAGCCGGGCCCGCCTCGCCGAGCTGGAGGAGGAGTGGGCCGGCCTCGTGGGGGCCCGGCGGTGGCGGACGTTCCGGACGGTCCTCGAGGAGCTGGCCACGTGGGCGGACGGCCTGGAGGCCCCATGACGGCGCCCGGGGATCGGTCGGGCCGGGATCACACCGATGTGATTGCGCGGCGGGGGCCGGGATCATATCCTGAACAGGTGTTCGATTCGGTGCTCGGGGTGGACCCCGGGCTGGCTTCCACCGGGCTGGCCGTGGTGGCCCGGGAGGGCGGTCGCGAGCGGGTGGTGTGGGCGACCACGGTCCGGACGCAGGCTGGCCTGGCCGAGGCGGCTCGCCTCCGCCAGGTCCACGGCGCGGTCCGCGACGCGATCGCGGAGCACCGTCCGGACGCCCTGGCCCTGGAGCGGCTCATGTGGGGGAGGAACGTGGGGAGCGCGATGAGCGTGGCCCGGGCCTCGGGAGTGGCGATGCTCGCTGCCGCCGAGGCCGGCCTGGCGGTCGAGGAGTACGCGCCCCTGGAGGTGAAGATGGCGGTAACGGGGGTGGGCAACGCCGGGAAGGACCAGGTCCGCCGTGCCCTGTCCCGGGCCCTCCGCCTGGAGGTCCCCGCCCAGCCCGACGCCGCCGACGCCGTGGCCGTGGCCGTCTGCCATCTCCACCAGTCCCGGCTGAGGAGGCTGGCCCGGTGATCTCGTACCTGGAGGGCAAGCTGATCGACAAGTCCGGGGACAGGGTGACCATCTCGGTGCACGGGACCGGCTACGAGGTCCTGGTCCCCGCCGGCACGCTGGCCCGCCTGCCCTCGGTGGGGAAGGAAGCGCAGGTTTACACCCGGCTCCACGTCCGCGACGACGCCCTGGTCCTCTACGGGTTCTCGTCCACCGAGGAGCGCGGCCTCTTCGACATGCTGGTCACCGTGAACGGCGTGGGGCCCAAGGTGGCCCTGGCCTTCCTGTCGGTGCTCTCGCCCGAGGCCTTCCGGCGGGCGGTGGCCGCCGGCGACGCCGCGGCCCTCACCGTGGTCCCGGGGGTCGGCAAGAAGGTGGCCGCGCGGGTCCTGATCGACCTGAGGGACAGGCTCGGGGGCCCGGAGGGCATCCCGGCCGGGCCCCTGGGCGAGGTCCGGGAGGCGCTGCTCGCCCTGGGGCTCTCCGCCCAGGAGGCCTCCGACGCGATGGCCGACCTGGTGGCCGGCAACGGCCACGCCGACCGCCCCGTCGAGGAGCTCCTCAGGGAGGCCCTCCGGAGGGTGGGACGGTGACCGAGGAGCGGTTCATCGGCCCGATCGTCCAGGAGGAGGACCGGGACTTCGACGCGGCGCTCCGGCCCAGGTCCCTCCGGGAGTTCGTGGGGCAGGACCGGATCAAGGAGCAGCTCGCCCTCCTGGTGGAGGGGGCCGTGGCCAGGGGGGAGACCGTGGACCACCTCCTGTTCAGCGGGCCGCCGGGCCTGGGGAAGACCACCCTGGCCGCGATCGTGGCCGCCGAGATGGGGGTGGCCTTCCGGCCGACCTCGGGCCCCGCCCTCGAGCGGGCCGGGGACCTGGCCGCGATCCTCACGAACCTGGAGGAGGGCGACGTCCTG
>JACQTL010000212.1 GCA_016210805.1 Actinomycetota bacterium
GTTCGGGGGGTGGTGCGTGAGCGCGCTCCGGGGGCACCCGAGCGGGCCGGCCACCGGCCCGAGCGACGGGCTGGCGGCGGTGCGGCGGCGGCTCCACCGGCGGCTGCTCGAGCAGGTCGGATCCATGGGACTCGAGCTTGTCGGGGGGCCCGAGCGCCGGCTGCGGGTCCGGGAGCGGGCCATGTCCATCCTGCGGGCGGAGGGGCACATCCTTCCCCAGGCCGCCCTGGCCAGGGTGGTGAACGAGGTTTCGGATCAGGTCGTCGGCCTCGGACCCATCGAGGCCCTGCTGAAGGACCCGGAGGTCACCGAGGTGATGGTGAACGGGGCCGACGACGTCTACGTGGAGCGGAAGGGGCGGATCGAGAGGGTGGAGGACGGCTTGTTCGAGGGGGAGGAGGCCGTACTCCATCTGATCGAGCGGATCGTGGCGCCGCTGGGCCTTCGGGTCGACGGCTCGTCACCTTGGGTGGACGCGCGACTGCCGGACGGCTCGCGGGTGCACGCGATCATCCCGCCCCTTTCGCTCTGCGGACCGGTCCTCACGGTGCGGAAGTTCTCGCTCACCCCGTTCACCGGCGAGGACCTGGTGGCCGCCGGCACGCTGGGGCCCCGGATGCTGGCCTTCCTGGGGGCCTGCGTGAAGGGCAAGGCGACGATCGTCGTGTCGGGCGGCGCGAGCTCCGGCAAGACGACGCTCCTGGGTGTGCTCTCCGCGTTCGTCCCCGACGACGAGCGCCTGATCACGATCGAGGACGCCGCCGAGCTCCGCCTCTCGAAGCCCCACGTGATCCGGCTGGAGGCCCGGCCGCCCAACGTGGAGGGACGGGGGCAGGTGAACGTCAGGGACCTGGTCCGCAACGCCCTGCGGATGCGCCCGGACCGGATCATCGTGGGGGAGGTCCGGGGTGGAGAGGCCCTGGACATGCTCCAGGCCATGAACACCGGCCACGACGGCTCGCTCTCCACCGCCCACGCCAACTCCCCTCGCCACCTGCTCTGGCGCCTGGAGACGATGGCCCTGATGTCCGACGTGGACCTCCCGGCCGACCACATCCGGGCACAGGTCGCCTCGGCGATCGACCTCGTCGTCCACACGGCCCGGCTCCGCGACGGGCGGCGGGTGGTCCTCTCGGTCACCGCGGTGGACGGCATGCGTGAAGGGGAGCCCCTGCTCGAGGAGCTGTTCCGGTTCCGGCCCGGGGAGGGCCCGGACGAACGGGGGGTCCACGTCGCCACGGGGATCGTCCCCCGCCTGGTCGACCGGCTGACCGCCCGGGGAGAGCGGGGCCTGGGGGAGCTGCTCGTGGACGGGCCCGACCCCACCGGCCCGGTCCCCTCCCGGCCGGCGGCGGCCGTCCGGTGATCCCGGCGGTGCTGGCCGGCGTGCTCGCCGCGGCGGCGGTCGCCTCGGCGGGCGCGGCCCTGGCCTCGGGGCGTGCCGGCGCGATGCTCGTCCGGGCTGGGTCTCCGCCGCCCGCCGGTCGGGACCGCTCCTCCCCGCCGCCTGTCGGACGGTGGCGCGGGGGCCTGCCGTGGCGGCGGGTGGAGCGGGCCCTCCTGGTCGCGGCGGGGGTCGCGATCGGGCTCCGGGTGGCGGGGCCGCCCGGCGTCCCCCCGGGGGCGGCGGCCGGGTGGTTCGTCGGGACCGCGATCGGACGGCGCCGCGTCGCGGCGGGGACCGCGGCGCTCGAGGACCAGCTGGCCGGCTCGGTGGCCGCGGTGGCCGCGGCGCTCCGGGGCGGGATGTCGCTGGCCGGCGCGATCCGCTACGCGGCGGAGGAGGCGGGCCCGCCACTCGGCTCTTCCCTGGGCGCGGTGGTCGACCGGTCGCTCCTGGGGGTGCCCCTGGCCGACTCGATCGAGGCGTGGGCGGGGGAGGTGGCCGGCCACGACGCCCGCCTGGTCGCCGACGCCCTCCAGCTGCACCACTCCGTGGGCGGCGATCTCCCCGCCGTGCTCGATCAGGTCGCCCGGACCCTCCGGGAACGCCGGTCCGCGGCCCGGGAGGTCCGGGCCCTCACCGCCCAGGCCCGGCTGTCGGGGACCGTCCTCGGCCTGCTGCCCCTCGGGTTCCTGCTGTTCCTCCAGGCCACCTCGGGCGACGACCTGGTCCAGGTGTACAGAACGCCAGTTGGCCTGGGAGCCCTGCTCGCCGGTCTCGCCCTCCAGGGAGCCGCCTTCCTGTGGATCCGTCGGCTGCTGCGGGTGGAAGCGTGAGCCCGGCGACGCTCGGGGGGCTGCTCGCGGCGGCCGCGACCGGTCTGGTGCTCCTGGCCCTCGGCGCCCGGGTCGACGGGAGGGTGGACGGGGCGCGGGCGCTCGTCTCGGCCGGGGGACGGGTCGCCCGGCCCCCCAGGAGATCGGGCGCCGCGGTGCGGGCCCTCGAACGGATCGGGCGGACCCGGGTCCTCGGGTTCGCGGTCGACCGGCCGCGGATCGACAGGCGCCTCGGCCAGGCCGGCCTCGCGCTGTCCGGGGAAGCGGTGGTGGGGGCCAAGGTGGCCATGGCGGCCGGGGCGACGGCCGTCGCCCTCGTGGGGCCCGGGTCGCTCCGCCTCCTCCTGATCCCGGCGCTCGCCGCGGGCGGCTTCCTGCTCCCCGAGGTGCTGCTCGTCCGGGCGGCGCGCCGGCGGCTCCGCCGGATCGACCGGTCCCTGCCGGAGCTCCTCGACCTCCTGGCCGCGGCATCGGCGGCCGGGCTGGCCGCTCCGCTGGCCCTGCGCCGGGCGGCCCGGTCGCTCCGGGGTCCGCTCGCGGAGGAGCTCGGCTCCCTCCTCGTGGCGGTCGACCATGGGGCCCGGTGGAGGGAGGAGATGGCCTCCCTGGCCGCCCGCCTGGAGCTGTCCGACCTCCGCCGGACGGCGGCCGCGGTGGGCAGGACCGAGCGGCTCGGCACCCCCCTCGCCGAGTCCCTGCGCGAGCTGGCCGCGGACGTGCGGGAGGACCGCCGGACCGCGGCGGCGGAGCGTGCCCGCAAGGCGCCGGTGAAGATGCTCTTCCCGCTCGTGCTCCTCGTCCTTCCCGCCTTCCTCCTCCTCGCGGTGGTCCCCGTCCTGCTCGTGACCCTGAGGTCGATCCGGTGAGAGGAGGTGAGACACATGCTGCTGTCCTGGTACGTCCGCTTCACGACGTGGCTGTCGGCGACGCGCTCCAGGGAGGAGGGGCAGACGACGGCGGAGTACGCCCTGGTGATCGTGGCCGCTGCCGCGGTCGTCGTGGCGCTCATCACCTGGGCCCGCTCTACGAACAAGCTGCCGACCCTGTTCGACTCCGTCGTCGACAACGCGGCGGGCTCGGCGCAGTAGGCGCCGGCCGGGGCCGGGGAGGCCAGCGCGGCGCCGCCGCGGTGGAGTTCGCCCTGGTCCTGCCGATCCTCCTGGTGGTCTGCCTGGCCATGGTCCAGGTGGGGCTGCTGGTGCGGGATCGGCTCGTTCTGGTGGAGGCGGCCGGCGTGGCCGCGCGGGAGGCGTCCGTGAACGAGAAAGAGAGCCACATATGGGATGCCGCGAAGGCCGCCGCCACCACGCTCGAGCCCGACCGCCTGTCGATGCGGGTCGACCGAGCCGGGAGCCGGGGCGACCCGGTGACCGTCACCCTCTCGTACCGGGCGCCGGTCCGCGTGCCGCTGGTGGACTGGCTCTTCCCCGGCGAGGTTCCCATGACCGCCTCGGCCACGATGCGCCAGGAGTTCGGCCCATGACCCTGGCCTCCGGTGGTCCCCCGGTCCCCGCCGCCCGGCGAGGGGCCGGTCGTGGAGGCCGCGCGGGCCCGGACGGGGAGCGGGGCTCCGCCACGATCGTGGCCGCGGCGATCATCGCGCTGCTCGTCGTGCTGGCCATGCTGACCGTGGACGCCGGACGCTTGCTGTGGGCGGTGGCCCGGGCCCAGTCGGCCGCCGACGCCGCCGCGCTGGCCGCCGCCCAGGAGCTGGCCCTGCCCACGGGGTCCGATCCCGTCGAGATCGCCCGGACCTACGCCGCGGGGAACGGGGCCGAGATGGCCTCGTGCCAGTGCGCCGAGGGCACCCACGAGGCCCTGGTCGTCGTGGAGGTGGCCCCGGGGCCCATGCTCATCCTCCCGGACGGGGCGGTGGTCCAGGCCAGGGCTCGGGCCGCGGTGGCCCTCCCCGAGCCGAACCCCACCGGGACGGGGTGATCCGGCCTCGCCGGGACCGGTTCGGGGCCATCGCCGGGTTCCGACCCACTCGCTCCCCCGGCGGGGTGGGCGCTGATACGATGCCCGCACGATGAAGCCCGGGACGAACGGTCGGCCTCACGGGGCTCCCCGGGGCGCCCGCGCGTCCCTGGGGATGGTGGACTACACGCTGGCCAAGCGGGCCCTCCTCCGGGAGTTCCACGGGGGGCTCATGTCCCGGTTCGAGCTGTGCGACGCCCACCCCGAGCTCCTCCGGGCGGCCCGGCACGTGGGGGAGCCGTCGAAGCGGGACTGCCCGGTGTGCCGCAAGGAGCGGCTCCGCCTCCTGGCCTACGTCTACGCCGACGGGCTGAAGGCGGACAACGGCCGGGTCTGGCAGCTCGAGGAGGGCCTGGCCATCACGGCCCGCCTCCGGGGCGCGGCCTGCTACGTCGTCGAGGTCTGCCTGGGCTGCAACTGGAACCACCTCTCCGAGGCCTTCACGGCCCGCTCCGCCGGCTGATCCGCCCCTCCGGCTCGACGTTGCGATCCCGTAACGGTTCGCGCCCCCTGCCCGAGTAGGTCGGGAGTCCATGGGTAGAATCGGGCAACCTTGGCCGTCCGCACGTCCCCCCGAAGGCGCCCCGAAGATGGGCGCCGGCCCCGAGCCACCAGGTCCTCCCGGAGGAAGCGTGGCTTCTTCCGCCGGTTCTGGTGGCTGTTCCTCGTGGTGCCCGCGGTGGTGATGCTGGGGGTGGTGGGCACGCTCGCCTA
>JACQTL010000213.1 GCA_016210805.1 Actinomycetota bacterium
GATGTGGCCCTGCTCGTAGGCCGCGGTCTCCTCGTCGACCTCGACGACCCGGACGGCCGGGTCGTCGTGGTGCTCCGCCAGCCAGTCCGTCTCCACCAGCGCGTCCGGCTTCGCGTACCCGCCCATGGCCTGCCTCCTCCCTCTCCCGCTAAATCCGATCTCTGCGATAGGAAATACTGAAGCAGGCCGCGCGCGTGCGCAAACCGGGAGCGAGGCGGGCGAGGCTCAGAAGTACCCGAGGGCGGCCTTGGCCTCCTCGGACATCATCTCCGGGGACCACGGCGGCCGGAGGACCATCTCCGCGTCCACCTCGGCGATTCCCGGGAACCCGGCCAGCATCTGGCTCATCTGGGACTCGATCAGGGGCCCGATCGGGCAGCCCATCGTGGTCAGCGTGTACTCGATGTGGACCCGCCCCGCGTCCGGGTCGATCTCGACCTCGTAGACCAGGCCGAGGTCCACGATGTTGACCCCGAGCTCGGGGTCGTGGACGTGGCGGAGGGCGTCGAGGATCTCCTCCTTCGACGGGACGTCCCCCGATGGGGCCTCCCCCGAGGGGGACTCCGAGGGAACCCCGCCGTCCTGGGGGGGCCCCTCCACGTGCTCGTGGATTCTCTCCGGCTCCGCGCTCATCAGATGCCTCCGAGAGGCTATTGTAGCGCTGCCCGGGGAACCGACCGCGGGGGGAGCTACACATGCCGATGCGGATCCTCAACGTCGACGACCATCCGGTCACCCGGAGCGGGCTGCGCTCGGCCCTGTCGACCTCGACCGACGTGGAGGTCGTCGGGGAGGCGTCGACCGGGGAGGAGGCCATCGACGTCGTCGGGGAGATCAGGCCCGACGTGGTGTTCATGGACGTTCGCATGCCGGGGATGGGGGGCATCGAGGCCACCCGGATCATCAGGGACACCAGCCCCGACACCCGCGTGATCCTGTTCACGGTGGACGAGTCTCGCTCGGCCATCTCGGAGGCCATCCAGGCCGGGGTGTCCGGCTACCTCCTCAAGGACGTCTCCGCCGAGGAGCTCGTGAACGCGGCCCGCCTGGCCCTCGAGGGCAAGGCCGTGATCCACCCCAGCCTGACCCGCGCCTTCATCGAGGAGGTCCAGTTGGTCGATCGTCGCCCGGAGGCCCCCCTGTCCAAGCGGGAGGCGGAGATCCTCCAGAAGGTGGCCTACGGGGCCACCACCAAGGAGGTCGCCCACGACCTGGGCATATCGCCCCACACCGTGAAGACCCACCTCGAGCGGATCTTCGAGAAGCTGGGGGCGAACGACCGGGCCCAGGCCGTGGCCATCGCCATCCGCAAGGGGCTCGTGGAGTAGGCCGGAAGCCCGCCCTCCCCGACCTTCGGCCTCCCCCGCCCGGGGAACCATCCTGCACCGGGTGGCTCAACCCTGGGGGCCGGACGGTCGATGCCTTGCCTAGATGGCGACGAAGGTGCTCTTGTGCGACGCCGCCGAGGGGATCGCGCAGCTCGAATATGCCCTGATCCGGTCCCCGGGCGACGCCGAGATCGAGGTCGGCACCGACGGCTACCGGGCCGTGGAGCTGGCCGCCCGGACCAGGCCCGACGTGGTCGTGGTCGAGGTCGCCCTGCCCGGGTTGTCGGGATCGGAGCTGATCCGCAGGATCCTCACGGCGCACCCCGGGACCAGGGTCGTCTGCTGGACGAACCTGGCGACGCCCGACGGGGTGGCCGAGATGCTCCGGGCCGGCGCCGTGGGCTACCTCCTCAAGGACGACGGGGCCGGGCCGGTGGCCGACGCGATCCCCGCCGTCCTGGACGGCGGCGCGGTGATCGCCCCCCGGGTGGCCGGCCGCCTCGTGACCCGGTTCGCCGACTCCCTGCACCGGGAAAGGGAGCTGAACCGGGCCCTGGCCGACGCCAGCATGAAGCTCCAGGAGGTCACCCACGCCAAGGGCGAGTTCCTGGCCAACGTCTCCCACGAGCTCCGGACCCCGGTGACCGTGGTGAAGGGGATCGCCTACGTGCTGCGGGAGGGGCGGATCTCCGACGACGAGCGCATCGAGTTCCTGGAGCGGCTGCAGGGGGCCGTCGACAAGCTGACCAACCTCGTCGACAACGTCCTCACGATCGCCGACCTAGAGCGGGGCCAGCTCGCCTTGCAGATCGCCGAGTGCGACATCGCGTCCCTCGTCCGCCACGTGTGCGACGAGGTGGCCAAGAAGTACCCCGAGGTCGTCGTGGAGAAGGTCCTCCCGGACTCCGCCCCGGGGATGGCCGACCCGGCTCGGCTGGCCGAGGCCGTCAGGCAGCTCGTCGACAACGCGTGCCGGTACTCCCCGGGGTCCGCCGTGGTCACCGTGCGGCTCCGCTACATGGACGAGGGGCTGACCCTCTCGGTGACCGACACCGGGGAGGGCCTCCGCCGCGAGATCGTGGCCATGGCCTTCAACGAGCCCTTCACCGCCGGAGAGGAGATCCTCCGCAAGGAGCGGGCCGGGATCGGGCTAGGGCTCCACCTGGCCCGCCAGCTCGTGCTCATGCACGGCGGGATCATGTGGGCCGACCCCCTGCCCGCCGGCGGGACCAGGGTCTCCTTCTGCATCCCGTCGGACCAGGACCGGCCGCTCTCGGACGTGGGCCCCATGCCCACCCCGCCGGCCGCGGTCGAGCAGCCCCTGGGCACGAGCGTCCACCCCGGACCCGGCGAGGGGTCCGGGGTCATCCGGACCGAGGACCCGGCGAGCCCCGCCCCCCGGTGACCGACGAAGCCGTCGCCAGGTCGATCACCTCGCCGTAGCTCCCGGCCACCTCCCCCCTTTCCCGGACCCGCCCCCAGAGGTCCGTCGCCTCTCCCCCGGTGAAGTCC
>JACQTL010000190.1 GCA_016210805.1 Actinomycetota bacterium
CGTCGTCGGTGCGGTTCTCGAGCCCGCCGCCGAGCACCGCGGCGTAGGGGTTGCGACCGTCCAGAAGGAGGCGGGCGCTCTCCTCGGTGACGATGACCTCGGAGTGCGCGTAGGCCCGCCGCCCGGGCTC
Source organism: Actinomycetota bacterium (assembly GCA_016210805.1). Classification (GTDB taxonomy): domain Bacteria; phylum Actinomycetota; class UBA4738; order UBA4738; genus JACQTL01. The sequence continues at coordinate 131 of JACQTL010000190.1, forward strand.
CGCCCGCTCTGCGATCCCCGCGGCCAGCGGCACCAGGGCCACCCCCACCAGGACGGCCACGGCGAGGGCCATGCGCGCGGCCGTCCCGGCGCCGCCCGGTCGTCGCCGGAGCCGGAGGGCCAGGAGCACCGCGGCGACCGCTCCCACCGCGTAGGGTGCCCACGACCGGCCGGCCCACTCCCGCTGCAGCGGGATCTCGAAGACCCTGGCGGCCACGAGGGAGAAGCCCGCCGAGGCCGCGTAGAGGGCGGCGTCCCACCAGGCGCCCGTCCCCGGACCACCCCCCCGGAGCCTCCCCACGGGCGGAGCATACGGCCCCGCACCGTGCCGGCCCAGCGTGGAGGAGGGGATTACCTATGGCGCCGTGGCCGACGGCGAGGATCCCAGGGCGCGTCTGGACCGCAAGCTGGACCAGATGCTCCGGGAGCCTACGGCCTCACCCCGCTGATCCCCCTCCAGGCCAGGCTCACCAGGACGTCCACGGAGCGGGCCCGGTCCTCCCCGGGTCCCCCTGGGTCGCGCTGGGCCACGGTCTCGACCATGCCGACGAGGCCGAGGGCGACCGAGTCGGCGTCGGGCCGGCCGAGCCGGCCGCGGGACTCCCGGACGATCAGGTCCGAGACCTCCCCGAGGATCCGTTCACGGACCCCGCCGACCCGGCTCCGGGTGATCTCCTGGGCGCCGACGGTCTCCTCCATGACCATCCGGAACCCCTCGGCGTGCTCGTCGACGAAGTCGAAGTAGGCCTGGAAGGACTGGCGGATGCGTTCCCGGTTGCCCGTCGCCGTGGCCAGGGCGGTGCGGACCCTCTTCTCGAGGGCGTCGGCGTCGGCGTCGAGGAGGGCCAGGTAGAGGGCCTCCTTGGACGAGAAGTGGTCGTAGAGGATCGGCTTGGTGACCCCCGCCTCCCGGGCCACCTCGTCCATGGACACGTTGTGGAATCCGTTGCGGCCGAAGACCTTGCGGGCCACGGCGAGGATCTGGGCCTTGCGCTCGGGCCCGCGCATCCTGCGCCTGGCGCCGGGGGGCGCGGTCTCGGTACCCGATGTTGGGGTTTGGCCGGGTGGCATGGCGGGATATACTACTCCTCAGTAACCTACCGACAGGTAGCTTCTTGCCCGGCGCGCCTGGCTGGCGGGCCCGTCCCGACATTCTGGGGCATGCCGGACCGGAAGGCGAGCCCCGTCCGAGGAGGTCGGAGGAAGTGGACTTCCAGCTCACCGAGGACCAGATCGTCACCCAGAAGTGGGCGCACGAGTTCGCCGAGAAGGAGATCCGCCCGGTGGCGCCGGAGTACGACGAGAGCGAGGAGTTCCCCTGGCCGGTGGTGAAGAAGGCCGCCGAGGTGGGGCTCTACTCGCTGGAGTTCTGGATGGAGACGGTGAACACCGACCCGTCCGGCCTGGTGCTCCCCATCGTGCTCGAGGAGACCTGCTGGGGCTGCGCCGGCATCGCCCTGGGCATCTTCGGCACGGGGCTCCCGCTGGCGGCCATGGCCTACTCGGCCAGCCCGGAGCAGATCATGACCTGGGCTCCGCGCATGTTCGGGACCCCCGACGACCCCAGGGTGGCCGCCTTCGCCGTGACAGAGCCCAACGCCGGGTCCGACGTCTCGGCCCTGCGGACCACCGCCCGGCGCGACGGCGACGAGTGGGTCCTCAACGGCACCAAGGTGTTCATCACGAACGGCGGCATCGCCGACGTCCACGTCGTGGTGGCGACGGTCGACCCCGATCTCGGGCACCGGGGGCAGGCCGCGTTCATCATCGGGCCCGACGCGCCCGGGATCAGCCAGGGCAAGAAGGAGAGGAAGCTCGGCATCCGGGCCTCCCACACGGCCGAGGTCGTGCTGGACGACTGCCGGGTGCCCCTGGAGAACGTGATGGGCGGGATGGACAAGCTCGAGGCCAAGCTGGAGCGGGCCCGGGCCAGGGACGCGTCGAGGTCCTCCTCCTCCCAGGCCCTGAAGACCTTCGAGATGACCCGGCCGAGCGTGGGGGCCCAGGCCATCGGGATCGCCAGGGCAGCCTTCGAGTTCGCCAGGGACTACGCCAAGGAGCGGGAGGCGTTCGGGCGGCCGATCATCGAGC
>JACQTL010000197.1 GCA_016210805.1 Actinomycetota bacterium
GATGCTGGTGGTGGCCGACGCCGCGCACCTGGCCTGGGCCCTGAACCTCGGCGTGATCGACCTCAACCCGTGGCCGGTGCGCTCCGGCGACGTGGACCATCCCGACGAGCTCCGCATCGACCTGGACCCGACCCCCGGGATCCCATGGGACGACGTCCGGCGGACGGCCCTCGAAGTGGACGCCGTGCTCCGGGAGCACGGGCTGGTCGGGTTCCCGAAGACCTCGGGGACGCGGGGGATCCACGTGTTCGTGCGGATCGAGCCCCAGTGGGGGTTCACCGAGGTCCGCCGGGCCGCCCTGGCCCTGGCCCGGGAGGTCGAGCGGCGGATGCCCGGCGTGGCCACGACGGCCTGGTGGAAGGAGGAGCGGACCGGCGTGTTCCTGGACTACAACCAGAACGCCAGGGACCGCACGGTGGCCAGCGCCTACTCGGTCCGCCCGGTGCCGGAGGGCCGGGTGTCGTGCCCGCTCTCCTGGGACGAGGTCCCCGGCGTCGAGCCGGACGACCTGACCCTCCTCACCGTGCCGGAGCGCTTCCGGTCCCTGGGCGACCCGGGCTCGGGGATCGACGGGGAGGCCGGCTCGCTGGAGTCGCTCCACGAGCTGGCCGCCAGGGACGAGCGGGAGGGCCTGGGCGAGGCGCCGTGGCCGCCCCACTTCCCCAAGGCCACCGGCGAGCCGACCCGCGTTGCCCCTTCCAGGGCCCGGAAGCCCCGCGAGCTCCGGCCCGACCCCCGGTGGCCCCGGGGGCCGAGGGGAGGCCGGCGGAGCGGCTGGCGGACCGTGGACGGCCCCGACGAGGAGTGACCGGGCCGAGGGCGAGCCTCACCCCCTTGGGCGTCAGGGCCCCCGGACCTGGTCGAACGTGCATTCCTCGGGACGCTTTTCCTCGCGCCACCGCAGGAAGGTGGCGGCGTGGCGGAACCGGTGGCCCCCCTGGAGGAAGTCGTAGGCCACCTCGCAGACCAGGACGGGGGGCACGGCGAACCACGAGAGGTCCTTCCCGGACGACCACCGGGACGGCTCGCCGGGGAGCCGGGCCCGCCCCGGCCCGGGGGCCTGGCCAGCCCACGGCGCGCCGGACCATCCCTCCCCCTCGGGGGGCTCGCCGAGCTCCCGGAGCTTCTCCAGGATCTGCCGGCGCTCGGCGGCCCGGAACGAGGACGTGTGGCCGATGAAGTGCATCACGCCGTCGTCGTCGTACAGGCCGAGGAGGAGCGACCCGATCCCGTCGCCCGACTTCGAGAGCCGATAGCCGCCCACGACGCAGTCGGCGGTCCGGCGGTGCTTGACCTTGACCATCACGCGCTGGCCGGGGACGTACATGAGGTCCTCCCGCTTGGCGATGATCCCGTCGAGGCCCAGGGGCTCGAAGGCGTCGAACCACACGGCGGCCTCGTCGGGGTCGGCGGTCTGGGGGGTGAGCAGCACCTGGGTCTCCCGGCCGTCGCCGGGCATCCGCTCCTCCACCGGGAGGAGCGTCTCCAGCCGGGCCCGGCGCTCGGCGAGCGGCGTCCGGGTCAGGTCCCGGTCCCCCTCGGCCAGGAGGTCGAAGGCCACGAACGACGCCGGGATCTCGGTGGCGAGCTTGCGGACCCTGGACTCGGCCGGGTGGAGGCGAAGCTGGAGCTGGTCGAACTCGAGGCGGCCGTCCGGCCCGGCCAGCACGATCTCGCCGTCCACCACCGAGCGCTCGGGCAAGGCCCTGCGAAGCGCCGCCTCGACCTCCGGGAAGTACCGGTTGAGGGGGCGGTGGTCACGGCTCTCGATCCGGATCTCGTCGCCGTCGCGGAACACGATGGCCCGGAACCCGTCCCACTTCGGCTCGTACCGCCAGCCCTCTCCGCGAGGGAGCTCGGGCTGGAGCTTGGCGAGCATGGGGGCCACCGGGGGCCGGACTGGCAGGTCCACCCCCCCATGATGCCGCCCGGTGGGGTACACATGCGCGGACGATGGACGGCGACCTCGCGCTCACGAACCGGGATCTGTCGGAGCTGTTGGCCCGGGCGGCGGCCGTGGAGGAGCGCGGGCACCGCCGGGAGGCCCTCCGCCGGGCGGCTCGCGCGGCGCTGATGGACTGGCCCGAGGAGGCCGCCCTGGTCGCCGCGGGGAGCCGGTCGCTCACCGAGCTCCCTCGCGTGGGCCCCTGGGTGGCCAAGCTCGTCCACCGACTCCTGGAGGACCCCCGCCCCCCGCGGACCGGGACCCCCCACCCCTCCGCACGGGGTTCCTCACCCTGGCCGAGGCCCGGTCCACCCTGGCCGCGCACCCCGGATGGAGCGACGGCCTGCGGGCCGACCTCCAGATGCACACGACGAACAGCGACGGGAAGGCCACGGTGCTGGAGATGGCCCGGCGGTGCGCCGAGCTGGGCTACGAGCACGTCCTGGTGACCGACCACTCGAAGTCGCTCCGGATCGCCCGGGGGATGGACGAGGGCCGCCTGGCGATGGAGGCCGAGGAGGTGGCCGGGGCCAACCGGGCCCTGGCCGGGGAGGGGGTGCCCGTCCGCGTCCTGCACGGGATCGAGATGGACCTCGACGGCGAGGGGAGGGGCGACATGGAGACGGGATCGCTCCGGAGCCTCGACGTCGTGCTGGGCGCGTTCCACACGAACCTCCGCTCGGACGAGGACCAGACAGCGAGGTACGTGGCCGCCCTGCACAACCCGACCGTCCACGTCCTGGCCCACCCCCGGACCCGCAAGCACGACCGGAGGGCGGGGATCCGGGCCGACTGGGAGAGGGTGGTCGAGGCCGCCGCGGCCACCGGGCGGGCCCTGGAGATCGACGCCCACCCCGACCGCCAGGACCTCGACGTGGCCACCCTCGAGCTGGCCCGGGAGGCCGGCTGCCGCATCTCGATCGGGACCGACGCGCACTCGGTGGCCGAGCTCCGGTTCATGGAGCTCGGGCTGGCCGCCGCGATCCGGGCCGCCGTCCCCAGGGAGCGGATCTTGAACTTCATGCCCGCCGGCGAGCTCCTGGCCTGGGCGGGCTCGATCGGGGGCTGAGGGACCCCGGGGCCGGGCCGGCCCTCGGCGGGTGGTCGCTCCGCCTCCCCGTCTAGTAGGCTCTCCGCCGTTCCGGACGCTTCGTTGCGTCCGATGCCCGTACTACCCGAACCCTTCCCACCATCCCCATACTTCCGCGCGTGCGCGCGCCCGGGGGCGGCGGGGGGTCGGGAGCACCGCGAGGAGGTGGTACCGACCAGCGACACGGCGCCGTTCGATGCGCCGGCGGACCTTCGCCGGCCAACGCCGAAGGGAGGCCCGATGCTCACACGCATCCTCCTGACGCTCGCCCTCGCCACGGGCGTCGTCTTCTCTGCAGGAACCGCGGCCCAGGCGACCCACGGAAGCGCGGAGTGCCCCTGGCACTGGTGGAAGGGTCCCTGGCACGTCAAGCAGCTCATCAAGTGCGCCGCCGACGCCGAGGGGGTCAGCATCCCCACGTCGATCCGGGTGGCCCGCTGCGAGAGCGGATTCGACCCGGGCGAGTACTACAACGGCCACGCCGGCGTCTACCAGCACGCCCTGAAGTACTGGCCCGGGAGGGCCAAGACCTACGGCTTCGCCGGCTGGTCCGCCTACAACGGCCGGGCGAACGTCTACGTGACGATGCGGATGGTCGACGACGGAGGCTGGAACCCCTGGTCCTGCTACTGAGCAGGTAGCTCCGCCCCGCGAGACCTCGAGCCCCGGGCAGCCGCCCGGGGCTCGTCGCTTCCCCGGTTCCCCACCATCCACGGGCTACCCTGTGCCCGAAGTGGACGAGCGCGTGCTGCTGGTCGAGGACGACCCCTCGATCAGGGAGATCACCGAGATCGGGCTCCGCAAGGCGGGGTTCCGGGTGACCACCGCCGTGGACGGCCGGGAGGGCCTGATGCGGGCCCGCCAGGACCCGTTCGACCTGGTCCTGCTGGACGTCATGCTCCCCTCCCTGGATGGCTTCGAGGTCTGCCGGGAGATCCGCAAGGACAGCCGGATCCCGGTGGTCATGCTCACCGCCCGGGGCGACACCGTGGACGTCGTGGTGGGCCTGGAGTCGGGGGCCGACGACTACGTCGTGAAGCCCTTCGAGATGGCCGAGCTGGTGGCCCGGATCCGGGCCGTGCTCCGCCGATCCGCCGCCGAGCCCACCGAGCGGACCCTCGTGGTCGGCGACCTGGAGGTGGACCCCCGGGCCTTCTCGGCCCGCCTCCGCGGCGACGACCTGGCCCTCACCGCCACGGAGTTCCGCCTCCTGGCCGAGCTGGCCCGCCGGCCCGGCCAGGTGTTCACCCGAGAGGTGCTCCTGCAGCGGGTTTGGAACTACGACTACCTGGGCGATTCCCGCCTGGTTGACGTGGCCGTGCAGCGGCTCCGGGCCAAGGTCGAGGAGGACCCCTCCCGCCCCCGGCTGATCACCACGGTGCGGGGCGTTGGGTATCGCGTGGAGCGAGGTTGACCGATGCCTCGCCGAAA
>JACQTL010000193.1 GCA_016210805.1 Actinomycetota bacterium
GCACCTGGATCGCACGGTGGAACGACGAACCGCGACCCTTCGTGTGGCACAAGACCGCCGACCAGATCCTGGAGGGTCTGGCTGCCTATTGCGAGCGGATCTCCGACTCAGGACACTAGTCCATCGGTGCGGCGTACAACCACCCGGCCGGGCGATTTCGGAACGGCGGGGGCCGGGTACGGTGTTCGGGGGGCTCATCGAGCCTCGCGGCCGTGGAGGGGACCACGAGGGTCGACACGGGGCATGGGGACGCCAGCGTGCTCGTCGTGGATGACGAGCCCGACCTGTCCTGGGTGCTGTCCTTCAACCTCGAGGTGGAGGGGTACCGCACGTTCGTGGCCGCCGACGGCCGGACGGCGCTCGAGGCGGTGAGGGAGCATCGCCCGACCCTCATCATCCTGGACGTGATGATGCCGGTCATGGACGGGTGGAGCGTGCTCGAGGAGCTCCGGGAGCTGCCCGACGCCGAGAGGCCGCTGACCGTCGTGATCTCCGCCCGGACCAGCCCCGCGGACCGGGACCGGGCCGAGGAGCTCGGTGTGGACGCCTACATCCCGAAGCCCTTCGAGCTGGACGAAGTGATCGCGGTCGTCCGGAGCCTGGCTCCGCCCTCCTAGCCGGAGACCACCTTCCCGAAGCGCACGGCCCGGAGCGGCACGCGGACCAGCCGGTCACGGCGATCGCGCACCAGGTAGGTGGCCGCGCCCTCGTCCCACGTCTCGAAGGTCCCCACGGCCTCGCCGACGTAGCCGTTGGGCAGCTCGAACTGGAACGAGACTCGCTTCCCGACGTCGGAGGGATCGACGGCGTTCCGAGGCTCCGGCACCCTCGCAGCCTACCGCGTGCGGCCGGCCGCGCGGACCCTGGCGATCGTCCCGCCGGTCGGCTCGGGGTAGGCGCGCGGGTGGATGGCCCAGGCCAGGGCCTCCAGCCCGTCCACGATCCGAGGGCCGGGGCGCGAGAAGAACGAGCTGGCGTCGACGGCGAAGACGGCGCCCTCCCGGGCCGCGGGGGTGCTGGCGAAGTCGGGGTTCTCGAACAGGCCGACGAGCTCCTCCTCCGCCTCCTCCAGGTAGTAGCCGCACGGCATGAACACGATGACCTCGGGCGTGGCGTCGGCGATCTCCCGCCAGGAGACCCGCCGGGACGGCTTCCCCTTCTCGGAGAGGACGTTCACGCCACCCGCGATCTCGACCATGTCGGGGATCCAGTGGCCTCCGGCGAACGGGGGGTCCGACCACTCCAGGGCCAGGACCCGGATCGAGGGGAGCCGTAGGGCGGTCCGCCTCACCCGCTCCACCCGTTCCCGGAGGGATGCCACCAGCTCGGCGGCCCGGTCCTCTCGACCGAGGACCCGCCCTGCCGCCAGGATGGACTCGAAGATGTCGTCGAGCGCGTCGGGGTCCAGGGACAGCACCCTGGACTGAACGCCCAGCTCGCGCAGGGCGTCCTCGACCTGGCCGGAGGGGATCGCGCACACGCGACAGAGATCCTGGGCCAGGATCACGTCGGGTTGGATCCGCTGGATGAGGGCCCTGTCCAGCAGGTAGATCGGCTCCCGGGCGTCCATCCTCCCCCCGACGGCCTCGTCGATCTCCCGGGGCAGCATGGGCCGGTCGGTGGACAGGGCGGGCCGGGACACCACCGGCTTGTCGCGGGCCTCCGGAGGGTGGTCGCACTCGTAGGTGACCGCTTCCAGGTCGTCGCCCAGGCCCAGGGCGTAGACGATCTCGGTGGCCGACGGCAGCAGCGAGACGATCTTCAACGCGGCAGCGCGCCCAGGCGGAAGGGGCTCTCCAGGAGGTCGGCCAGGGCCCGGAGGGCCCGGCCGGCTTCCGCTCCGTCGAGGAGCCGATGGTCGAACGTGAGGGAGAGGGTCACGGCCGGCCTGGCCTGCACCGTCGCCTCCACCACCAGGGCCCGGGGCTCGATCACACCGACGGCGAGGATCGCCGCCTCGGGGTGGTTGATGATGGGGGTGCCGTACTCGGATCCGAACGTCCCCACGTTCGTGACCGTGATCGTTCCCCCCGAGAGCCTCTCGGGCTCGATCCGGCCGGACCGGGCGGCCTCCACGAGCGACCGGATCTCGTCGCCGAGGCGGGTGATGCCCATCGACCGCACCCCCCGGGCCACGGGCACGAGGAGCCCCCGCTCCGTGTCGGTGGCGACGCCCACGTTGCAGTGGCGGTGGAGGACGACCTCGCCTCGCTCGGCGTCGAAGGAGGCGTTGATCTTCGGATGGTCCCGGCACACCTCGGCCAGCGCCCGGACGATCACGGTGAGCGGGCTCACCCTGATCCCGGCGTCCCTCTCGATCTCCTCCCGGAAGGCCAGGAGCCAGGTCGCGTCCACCGTCAGGAAGGTGCTCACGTGGGGGATCTCCCGCCACGACCGGGCCATCTTCTCGGCGATGAGCCGACGTGGCCCGCGGACGGGTGACCGGTCCTCGCCCTCCGGCTCGGGGGCGTCCGCCGCCTGAGCGCCTGCGCCGGACCGCTCGACGTCCTCCCTGGTGATCCGCCCCCCGGGGCCGGTGCCCTGGACGCCCGAGAGGTCGACCCCCATCTCCCTGGCCAGCCGCCGGACCACGGGAGAGGCCCGCACCGGGCCACGCCCGGCCCCCCGCCTCCCGCCGGCCGGGGTGGGCTCCCGGGTCCGGGGCCGCGTCACGGGCTGCTCCTCCTCGTCGACCCCGTAGCCGACCAGCACCGCCCGCCGCCTGGGACCTGCTTCCTCCGGGGCCTCCACGACTCCCACCGAGACCGCGGCGGGCTCGGCGCCCCCGGCGTCCGCCGACGGAAGTCCCGACTCGTCGTCGATCGTGACCAGGGGCGATCCGACCTTCACCACGTCGCCCTCGGCCGCGTGGAGCTTCCTGACCACCCCGGCGAATGGGGAGGGGATCTCGACCAGGGCCTTGGCGGTGTCCACCTCTACCAGCGGCTGGTTGAGCCCGACCCGCTCGCCCTCGGCCACCTTCCAGGAGGCCACCTCGGCCTCCTCCAGCCCCTCACCGAGGTCGGGGAGCAGGAACTCCCTGTCGGCCATCAGCTCCCCTCCCGCCGCCGCATCAGTACTCGATCGTCCTCATGACCGCCGCGGCGATCCGCTCCACGCTGGGGAGCCAGTGCTTCTCGAGGGTGGCCGGGGGGTACGGCGTGTCGTACCCGGTGACCCGGATTACCGGGGCCTCCAGGTGGTCGAAGGCCTCCTCCATGATCCTGGCCACCACCTCGGCTCCCATCCCCAGGGTGAGGGGCGCCTCGTGGACGACCACGGCCCGCCCGGTCTCCCGGACGGCCCGGCCGATCGCCTCGACGTCGAGCGGGACGAGGGAGCGCAGGTCGAGCACGGTGCACTCGACCCCCTCCTCGGCCAGCAGGTCGGCGGCCTGCACGCACCGGGCCACCATGGCCCCGTAGGCGATCAGCGAGCACGACTCCCCCTCCCGGACCCGGCGGGCCTTCCCGATGGGCAGGCCGTCGTCCGACGGCTCGCCCTCCTCCTTCGACCAGTACCGGCTCTTGGGCTCGAGGAAGATGACCGGGTCCGGGTCGGCGATCGACCGGCGGAGCAGCGAGTAGGCGTCCAGGGCCGAGGAGGGGACCACCACCTTGAGGCCGGCGGTGTGGGCGTAGTACGTCTCCGGGCTCTCCGAGTGGTGCTCCGCGGCCCCGATCCCTCCGGCGAACGGGATCCGGACCACGATGGGGAGCGGGGCGTTCCCCCGCGAGCGGTACCTGTACTTGGCGACGTGCGAGATGATCTGGTCGAGGGCCGGGTACGAGAACGCGTCGAACTGCATCTCGGCGATCGGGCGCCACCCGGCCAGGGCCAGGCCCAGGGAGACGCCCGCGATCCCCGACTCGGCCAGGGGGGTGTCGAAGACCCGCTCCGTGCCGAACTCCTCCTGGAGCCGGTCGGTCACCCGGAAGA
>JACQTL010000194.1 GCA_016210805.1 Actinomycetota bacterium
CCCACGTTGGCCTCCCAGCAGTTCCCGGCGCCCTCCTCGTCCCACCAGAAGTCCGTGCCGTTCGGGCGGACCTCCCCGGTGGGCGAGATCCCCATGGAGTTCCCGATGTGCCGGTTGAAATGCGAGGTGTCGTGCTGCTTGGCGGGATCCGGCTCCTCCCTGAAGATGGCCGGCACCCAGAACAGCATCGTCCCGAACCGCCAGTTGTCGAAGATCCAGTTCTCGGCGAAGAGGTTGTCGTTGCCCCCCGCCACCAGGATCCCGGTCCCCACGGGCAGCGGCACGACCGGGCAGACGACGCCCTGCTCGTACCCGCGCTCGGCGCTCGGCCGGTCGCAGGTCCCGTTCCGCCAGTTCTCGTAGTAGTCCTGGTTGTTGCCCCAGATCCGGTTGTTCACGAACGTGGCGGAGTCCTGGGGGAGCCCGGGATGGTCGGGGAAGAAGCTGTCCATCGAGGCCCCGGTGGAGTTCGCGTAGAAGTCGTTGTCGTGCACGTACACGGAGTTCCCCGCGGTCCCCGAGTAGCCCAGCGCGTTGTGGTGCGACCGGCACCGGGTGATCTCGATGGCCGGCCGGACCCCGTGGAGGTCGGCGGCCGAGCCGGGGTAGATGCCGGAGTCGCCGTTCCCGTAGGCCTCGCAGTCCACGTACAGCCCGTGGTCCGAGGCGAAGGTGAGGAACCCGTACTCGTCGGTCCACCGCCCCACCACCCGGTCGATGGCGAACCCGTCGGTCTCGATCACGTAGATCCCGTTGAACGGGGCGTGCTGGACGGTGAAGTTCCGGAAGTACACGCCGTCGGCCCGGTCGGCCCGGATCAGGTTCAGCTTCTGGAAGTCGCCCTCGATCACGACGTCCTCCGGGCGCCGGCCGGTCCCCTCGATCTGGAGGCCGCACAGCGGTCCGTCGCAGGCGATGTCCTCGTCGGGCCCATCCCCGAAGATGGCGATCAGGTTGTCCGTGTGGGGGCAGGCGGCCTGCTGCTCGTATGACAGGGGCCGCTCGTCCTCCAGGGCCGCGCACTCCGGGGAGAGCGGGCCGAGGCTCGGCTCCTCCCGGTACACGCCGGGGAGCACGAGGATCCGGGTCCCCGGCTCCCGCACGGCGTCCACGGCCTGCTGGACGTGCTCGAATCCCCGCCTCCGGCACTCCCCGAGCAGGGCGAGGTTCTGGCGACGGAGGTTCCGCGGATATCCGGATATCCGCTCCCGGCTGTCCGGCTTGCAGACCAGGAGGTACGGGCCGGTGGTCCGGTACTCGGGAACCGACCCCTGGCCCGACGGGAACTGGCTGGGCCGCTCCTCGTGGGCCAGCGCCGTCCCGGGGAGCAGCACGAGCGCCGCCAGGACCAGCCCCGGGAGTCGCCGCCGGCGCCGGCCCCGGCTCACGGCGAGCCTCCGGCGGCCTGGGCGTCGGCGGTCACCTCGACGACCTGCTGGAACGTGGGCCTGTTCTGCCAGGGGATCGGGTCGATCGTGAGCAGGCCGATCGCGGTGAACCGGATCGTCTCGGACGACTCGTCGAAGTCCCACGTGGACGGGTCGGGGCCCAGGGCGGCGATCGCCTCGCGGAGGCTCTCAACCAGGGCCGCCCGGCAGCCCCGCCGGGTCCCGTCGGCGCACCGGAGGACCTCGTACCTCCCGTCCACCCGGCCCCCGGAGGCCATGCGCACGGCCTTCTCCACGTAGCCGTAGTAGCCGCCCTGGAACGCCGAGCCCAGCCCGGCCTCGCGGTTCCCGTCATCGAAGCGGGAGGGGACGTGCTCGTAGAGCCCGTCCAGCGATGGGTCCAGGACGTGGCGGATCAGCGGCTCCCACCACTCCTCCATGAGGGCCACGGCGGCCTGGTGCTCGTACTCGCCGTCGCCGTCGCGGTCGAGCCGGTGGGCGCCGTCGGCCACCCAGGCCTGGAGCAGGCCGAGCGCGGGCCCGAGGTCCTTCGGCCCCCGGCCGATGGCCCGGAGCACCGGGGGGAGGACCTCCTGCCCCCTGAGGTCCACGGTCGCCGCGTCGGCCATGATCTCCACCATGTCCGAGGGCGTCACCGCGCCGGCCGGGACGCGTGCGGCCAGGCGGTCGGCGAGGATCTCCGAGCGGTGCACCGACCCGAACGTCCACGTCGAGTCGGCCGCCCTCCAGTCGCGGGCCGGCTTGTTGTTCCAGGAGGCGATGAAGCCCCGGGCGGGGTTCACTTCCAGGGGGTGGTCCTCGAACGGCACGAAGCCCCGCCACTCCCAGTCCCCGGTCCCCCACGATGGGAGGTCGGGATCGACCCCCGGGGCCCTGACCGGGTACAGCCCGGAGTGGTAGTAGGCCACGTCGCGGTCGTCCACGTAGAGCCAGTTGAACGAGCCGGTCACCCTGGAGATGGCCCGCTGGAAGGACGCCGCGTCGTGGACGGCGCCCGACGAGAGCTCCACGAAGGCGAGCGCCGAGTCGAGCTCGCCGAAGAAGGTCGAGCGCTGCCTCACGAACGCCACCGGCGCGCCGTCCACCGTGCCCCTGGCGAACACCGGGCCGTGGACCGTGCGCTCGACGCGAGCCTCGACGACCGTGGGAGGCTCGAGGGCCGCGGCGTTGGGCTTGGCCAGCCAGGTGTCGGTGCGCACGGTCATCGGCACGCACCCGCCGTCGAAGACGTAGTGGGTGGCGTCGGGGGCCGGCGTCCCCCCTTCCGGGTCGCACAGGAGCTCGGCGCGCACGTCGATCAGGTCCGACCCGCCCGACGTGGCGCTCCACGCGAAGTCCGGCCCCCGGCCGAGCAGCACGTACAGGCTCACGCCGGGGAAGGTCGCCCCCCTGGCGTCGAAGCCCGGCGCGTGCACGGCCACCTCCATGAGGATCTCGGGCACGAAGTAGCCGGTCTGGGGACCCATCACGGCGACGGGGTGCCCCGATGCGCTGCGGTCGGCGGTCACCGCGAGCCAGTTGCTCATCCCCGACGGGAACCCCTCGGCGAGCCGGGCGAGCCCGCGGAGGATCGGGGCGGCGGGCTC
>JACQTL010000198.1 GCA_016210805.1 Actinomycetota bacterium
ACGTGCGCCGGGCCACGTTCCTCGCCGTGCTCCTCGTCCTGGCCGCGTCGTGCGACCGCACCGACACCGGCCCCGCGGCTTCCCCGCAGCGCTCCCCGGCCGGCACGACCACGACGCCGGCGGCGACCGGCGCGGCGGGCCTTCCCCTGGGCACGCTCCGCATAGACACCGGCGACCGGGTGGTGGCCTGGGAGGTCGAGATCGCCGAGACCCCGGAGGCCCGGGAGGTGGGCCTCATGGGCCGGACCGACCTGGCCCGGGACCGGGGCATGGTCTTCCTCTTCGAGGGCCCCACGACCGGATCGTTCTGGATGAAGGACACCCTGATCCCCCTCCAGATAGCCTTCTGGGACGAGGACGGGCGGATCGTGTCCATCCTCTCGATGGAGCCCTGCGAGGAGGACCCCTGCCCCCTCTACTCGCCGGGCGCGTCCTACGTCGGGGCGCTGGAGGTGAACGCCGGGGCCCTCTCGGAGGCCGGCGTGGAGGAGGAGGACCGGGTTGCGCTGGAGCGGTGAGCCCCGAGACGGGTGCCAGCTCTGCTCGGCGGAGCGGATGACCGACTGGCACTTCGAGGACGAGGCCTGCTGGGTGGCCGATTGCGTGGTCTGCGCGACCCCCATGATCGTGTGGCGGACCCACGGGCTGCCCGACGAGGACGTCGAGCGCGACCTGCTGGCCCGCCTGGAGAAGGTGGCCGAGGCCCGCTACGGCCGTGAGGGTTTCTGGATCGACCCGGAGCGCCGGCGGATCCCCGACCACTGGCACGCGCACGCCCGGCCCGCCGGCGGGTTCTTCGACCCGGCCTCGCCGCTCTACGGGGCCTCCTGGCGGCCCCGATCCTCCCGATAGCGCGCCGGCCATGCAACCCCCGACCCGGTGCCGGACGTCTTACCTGTCGATGGTCATCGAGGGGAAACGCTCGGCCGTGAGGGGAGCACCTGTTACCCTTTGCCGCGAAACCGCCATGACGACCGACCCAGCTCCTCCGGCGTGAGCATCAAGTCTCGGAACCGGCTCGAGGTCGGTCGGGCGCGGGCGAACGGGTTCCAGCCGGCGAGCCGCACCGGCCGCCATCGCCGCCGCGGCCGGAACCGCGTGCTGAAGATCGTCCTCGGCACCGTGGTCGTGGTGGGAGGTCTCGTCGCCACCGACTACCTGCTCTACAGGGGACGCGTCCACCCGGGGGTCCAGGTCGCCGGGGTGTCCCTTTCGGGCATGTCCGCCGACGAGGCCGCGGCCGCGCTGGAGGCGGCGGCGGCCGAGCGGGCCGCGGAGCCGATCTCCTTCACGTACGAGGGAGAAAGGTTCGAGGCCACGGCCGCCGAGCTCGGGTGGACCCCGGACGTCGAGGCCACCGTGGCCCTGGCCCTCGAGGCCACTTCCGGGAGCTCGCCAGTCTCGGATCTGTGGAACCGCGTCAGGGCATGGGTCAGGCCGATCTCGCTGCCCTGGGTGGCGACCTTCGGGGACGGCGCCGACACCGTGATCGCCGGATGGGCCCAGGAAGTGGAGCGCGATCCCGAGGAGGGGACGATCGAGATCGACCTCCTGACGGTGGTCCCCATCGATCCGGTTCCCGGGGTCGAGATCGACGGCGCGCGGGTGGTCGAGCTCGCCTCCCAGCAGATCCGCGATCAGGTGGCCGGCGAGCTCGAGCTTCCGGTGATCCTGATCCCGGCGGAGACCACCGCCCAGGACGTCGCCGAGGCGGCCGACACCGCTCGTCTCGTGCTGGACGGCCCGATCTCCGCCCGGGTGGGCAGGGTCGACGTCCAGTTCCTCCCGGCGGAGCTCGCCCCGCTGATCCGCGACGAGGTCGTGCCGGAGCTCGACGAGCTCCCGCCGGTGACCGCGACGGGGACCCCCGAGCCGACGGGCACGTCCATCCCGGAGGACGACCCGGGCGACGCCCGGATCGAGGTGACCCTCGACCCCGCCGGCATCGAGGCCCTCCTGGCCCCCTATCGCGACGAGGTCGAGGTCGAGCCCCGGTCCGCGGAGTTCCTGGTCCAGGGCGACGTGGTCAAGATCAAGCCCTCGAAGCCCGGGCTCCGGATCGACGGCGAGATCGCCGCCCGTCGGCTGATGGGGATCTCGGCCAAGCCGGAGCGGGAGGGGAAGATCCCGCTGGCCAAGGAGAACCCGAAGCTCTCCACGGAGCAGGCCAGGGCCCTGGGGGTCCGCCATGTGGTGTCCAGCTTCACCACCTACCACTCGTGCTGCGAGCCGCGGGTCACCAACATCCACCTGGGCGCCGATCGGCTGGACGGCACGATCGTGATGCCCGGTGAGCAGTTCTCGCTGAACGGGCTGCTCGGAGAGCGGACCATCGCGAAGGGCTACGTCCCCGCCCCCGGGATCCTGAACGGGATCCTGATCTCGACGCCGGGCGGCGGGATCTCCCAGCTCACCACCACGGTCTTCAACGCGGCCTTCTTCGGGGGCTACCCGATCGACCAGTGGAAGGCGCACAGCTTCTACTTCAGCCGGTACCCGATGGGCCGGGAGGCCACGCTCTCCTGGCCGGCCCCCGACCTGAAGTTCACGAACGACACGGAGTACGCGTTCCTGATCAAGGCCTCGTACACGAGCGCCTCGATCACCGTGAAGATCTATAGCACGAAGATCCGGGAGGTCCTGGCCACCGACCCGGTCATCACCAGCCGGACCGAGAACGGCTTCTGGACCCTCGTCCAGCGCATCATCAAGGTGAACGGCGAGACGGTCCGCACGGACCGGTTCACGACCTTCTACAAGAACGGCGTGCCGCTCACCGAGCAGGAGGCCAAGGAGCAGGCCTCCCCGTCCCCGTCCCCCTCCCCCTCACCGTCGCCCTCGCCGACGCCGACCGGGTAGAGGCGGCGATCTTCGCCTGTCCCTTCACGTGGTCCTTCCACGTGGTGTCGCCCTTGGAGCTGGCGGCTTACGAGCCAGGCGGGCGCTTGGACGGCTCTTCACTCTCCTCCGGAGAGCGGAGGCTCACGGCCATCGAAGGCGTAGGGAGACGGCGATGTCGGCTGCCTTCCTTAGCAAGCGCAGTTCGTTTCCGGGCACGCGGATGAACCCCCCGTGCTTCTCATAGAACGCCGCGGCCCGTTCGTTGGTCGCGTCTACGACGATCACTCGTCCGCCCACCACGGAGATCCCCTGAAGGGCTATCGTCAATGCGTCCACGAGCAGCCGCCGCCCCTCACCCCCACCCTGGCGAGCCTTGTCTAGAGCCAACTTCCCGAGGAGGATTGCTGGGACATGGTTCGGTCCGCCACGCGCGAGGCGGCCTGGTAGCTCTTCTCTCCGCACTACATGGGGAACCAGCGCGAAGTACGCGACGAAACGATTCGCTGCAGTCAGCCAGACGTACGTCCGGCTCGTTCCCATGTCGTCAGCCTGGAGCGCAGCCTTCCGCAGCCAGTCATCCAAAGCCGGCTCGCCGCACGAGAAATCGCTGAGGTCCTGGCCCGGGCGGAGACGCTCAAGCCGTACGTCGTCTGGGCGCACGCTTGGAGACTTTGGCGTCGCCAAGATCGGCGGCGGCACGGAGGGCTGGAATCACCTCGGGTGGCTCGTCCAGGCTCCGAAGCAGCTCGTCGAAGTACCCCGAAGGCACCACGGTCTCGCGGTGCCGAGCCAGGATCTCCCGAGCCCGAGCCACAGCGCTGGAGACGAGGAAGCCGCTCGCAGATAGGTTCTCCAGGCGCGCGGCCGCGCGAATCTCCTCAGCCTCGTCCGGAGCAATCCTCGCTTCGATTCTCTCGGTTCTCGTGGGCATCCCCTCGACACCTCACTCGTCCGTACAACTTCCGTACCGGTGATTGTACGGACAGACTCCGGATCGTCAAGGACGGTCCCGCGCCGTCCGGCCTACGCGCGTCCCTTCGGGCCGCTGAACGTCACTCATCTGGCGTATCGAGATGTCGGAGTGGCCTCCGAGAACACCCATCGGTCGGGCGGGCGGTGGTGGTGGGAGGGGCAGGA
Organism: Actinomycetota bacterium; assembly: GCA_016210805.1. Taxonomy (GTDB): domain Bacteria; phylum Actinomycetota; class UBA4738; order UBA4738; genus JACQTL01. The sequence goes on from JACQTL010000198.1 coordinate 3,979, forward strand.
TTCGAACCTGCGTAGGCGTACGCCGGCGATTTTACAGACCGCTCCCTTTGGCCGCTCGGGCACCCTCCCGGGAACGACAGTCAGGATAGCAG
>JACQTL010000199.1 GCA_016210805.1 Actinomycetota bacterium
GCTCCGCGCAGTACGCGAAGAGGTCGGTGATCAGCCGCATCGAGGGCTCGGGTGGGTAGATGTACGTCCCCCGGGCCGCGTACTCCTTGAGGATGTCGTTCTGAACGGTCCCCGAGACGAGCCGCGGGTCGACCCCCTGCTCCTCGGCGACCAGCTCGTACAGGAGGAGCAGGATCGCCGCGGTGGCGTTGATCGTCATCGAGGTCGAGACCCTGTCGAGCGGTATCCCGTCCAGGAGCCGGCCCATGTCCTCGACCGAGTCGATCGCCACGCCGGTCTTCCCGACCTCGCCCTCGGCCCGGGGGTGGTCGGAGTCGTAGCCCATCTGCGTGGGGAGGTCGAAGGCCACGGACAGGCCGGTCTGGCCGTGGTCGAGCAGGTAGCGGAACCGGCGGTTGGTCTCCCGGGCGGTGGCCATCCCCGCGTACTGGCGCATCGTCCACAGGCGGCCCCGGTACATCGACGGGTGGACCCCCCGGGTGAACGGCGGCTCCCCGGGACGCCCGAGCTCCCGCCCGGGCTCGAACCCCTCGAGGTCCTCCGGCCCGTAGAGCGGCCGGATCTCGATCCCCGAGTCGGTCACCCGCCGGTCGTCCTCCGCCATGGTCACCGAAGCGTACCGCCGGGCGGCCTCCCCGGCGCGGCGACTCCGGCTAGAGTTCCCTCGTGGACATCGTCAACCCGCAGGTCGAGGAGTACATGCGCTCGCTGGTGGCGCGGTACGACGAGCCCGTCCTCCTGGGGATGGAGGCCGAGGCGAAGGAGCGGGACTTCCCCATCGTCGGGCGGCTGGTCGGCGTGACCCTCGAGCTGCTGGCCCGCTCGATCGGGGCCAAGCGGGTGTTCGAGATGGGGAGCGGCTTCGGCTACTCGGCGTACTGGTTCTCCCGGGCGGTGGGGCCGGATGGCGAGCTCCACCTCACCGACACCGACCCCGAGAACGAGATGAAGGCCTTCGCCTACCTGGAGCGGGCCAACCTCGACCTCCCCCTCCGCTTCCACGTGAGCGACGCGGTCGAGGCCCTCGCCGAGACGCTGGGCGACTTCGACGTCGTGTACTGCGACATCGACAAGGCCGGCTACCCGGACGCCTGGAAGGCCGCCGCCGAGCGGATCCGGGTCGGCGGCCTGTACCTGTGCGACAACGTGCTGTGGTCGGGTCGCGTGGCCCAGGAGGGGGTCACCGAGCCCCACCCCGGCTGGACCGAGGCGATCAGGGAGCACAACGCGATGATCGCGGCCGACGAGCGGTACGTCTCCACGATCGTCCCCACCCGCGACGGCGTGATGGTCGCGCTGCGGATCGCCTGAGCTCGCCTCTAGGACGGCTCGAGCTCGGCCTTGAGGTCGATCTGCACGTTGCCCCGGATCGCGTTCGAGATCGGGCAGGCCTGCTCGGCCTTCCTGGCGATCTCCTCGAACCCGGCCTGGTCGATCCCGGGGACCCGGCCGGCCACCTCCAGGCGCATGCCGGCGACCCCGTAGCCCTCGCCGACCCTGTCGAACGTGGCGGTGGCCGCGACGTCCAGGCGTTCCGGCGGGGTGTCGTTGCGGGCCAGGGCCCCGGATAGCGCCATCGCGTAGCAGGACGCCTGGGCCGCGGCGAGCAGCTCCTCCGGGGACGTCCGGCCGGCCGGCTCCTCCGTCCGGGATGCCCAGGTCACCGGCATCCCCACCATCACCTGGCTCGACTCCAGGGTCAGCTCGCCCTGTCCCTCGACGAGCGAACCCTGCCACACCGTTCGGGCCGTGCGATCGGCGACCGCCATGGGAACCTCCTTCGCGCTCGGCTTCCCTCCTCCGCATCCTTCCCCCGACGGGCGGACGGGAAGCGCCCGATGGCCGCACGTCCGAGGGGCGTGGTTCGATAGGGCCGTGGAGGCCCACCCCGAGCCGCTGTCCCCCCTCGAGGCGATCGTGCGGCCCCGTCTGCCGGTCGACCTCCGGGCCAGCCTGTTCCCCCTCCGTCGGGGGTACGGCGACCCCTCCGTGCGGGAGGACAGGGACGGCTCGTGGTGGCGGGCCTTCCGCACGCCGCTCGGCCCGGTCACGGTCCGCTACGTCCCTCGGCCGGCCGACGGCGAGGTCCGGGTCCAGGCGTGGGGTCCGGGGGCCGGATGGGCCCTCGAGGCCGCCCCGGAAGCCGTGGGGGCCCGGGACTCGCTGGAGGGGTTCGACCCTCCGCCCGGGCCGGTCCGCCAGGCCCACCGGAGGCTGCCCGGGCTCCGCATCGTGCGGACCGGGACCGTCTTCGCCGCGCTGGTTCCCACCGTCCTCGAGCAGAAGGTGACCGGGGTGGAGGCCAGGGAGGCCTGGCGGAGGCTGGTCCGGGCGTGGGGGGAGCCGGCCCCCGGCCCGAGCGGCCTGCTCGCTCCGCCCGGTCCCGAGGCCATCGCCCGGCGCCCGGGCTGGGCCTTCCACACGCTGGGGGTCGAGGCCCGGCGGGCCGGCGTGCTCCGGGCCGCCGCGGCCCGGGCGCCCCGCCTCGAGGAGGCGGCCGGCATGCCGCTCGCCGAGGCTCGTCTCCGGCTGGCCGCCTTCCCGGGGATCGGCCCCTGGACCGCCGCCCGGGTGGCCGAGGTGGCCCTGGGCGATCCCGATGCCGCCCCGGTGGGCGACTTCCACGTGCCCCACACCGTGGCCTGGGCCCTGGCCGGCGAGCCCCGAGGCTCGGACGAGCGGATGCTCGAGCTCCTGGAGCCCTACGCCGGCCACCGGGGCCGCGCGGTTCGCCTGCTCAAGGCCTCCGGGCTCCACGCCCCCCGGTTCGGACCGCGGATGGCCCCCCGGCGCATCCGGGACATCTGAGCGGCCCCGGCCGGCGCCCGGGGGCCGCGTCGACCCGCCGGTCAGGCCGACGTCGCCCCGTCGACCGGGGGCTGGCAGCTCGGGCACCGGTACGTGACCCTCCCCGACAGCCCGCCGGGCGCCGGGTCCACTTCGCGGACGACCGGCGTCCCGCACCTCCGGCACGGCTCCCCTCCCCGGCCGTAGACCCAGTGCCGCCGCCCGGGCCGGGGGTCGCCCGTGGTGACCTGCGTCCCCCCGGCCCGGTTGGCCTCCATCAGCCGCTTGACCATAAGGACCATGCCCTCGAGGTCCCGGACCTCGCCCACCGGCGTCATGGGGTCCACTCCCCGGAGGAAGCAGGCCTCGCTCCGGTAGACGTTCCCCGGGCCGGCCATCACCGTCTGGTCGACCAGGGCCTCGCCGATCGGCCGGCCCGGTCCGGCCCGGAGGCGGCGGAGGACCTCCCCCGGGTCCCAGTCCGGCCCGAGCACGTCGGGCCCGAGGTGCCCGAGGACGTCGGCCTCCCGGGACGTGGGCAGCACGTCGAGGACGGGGAGGCGGACCCCCACGGCGACCCAGGGGGCGGTGACCAGCACCGCTCGGACCTCGTGCCGCGGGTCGCGCCGCCAGGACGCCCCGGGCCGGTGCAGGCGCCAGGCCCCGTCCATGCGCAGGTGCGAGCGCACGGTGAGCCCGGCGCCGGTCCGGACCAGGAGGTGCTTCCCCCGGGCGTCAACCTCGGCCACCCGCTGGCCGCCGAGGTCGACGGTGGCCAGCCGGGGGACGCGGAAGTCCGTGCGGAGGAGCCTCTCCCCCGACAGGGCGGCGTGCAGGCGGGTGGCCAGGGCCCGGATCGTGTCGCCCTCCGGCACGGTCCCCCTCCCGCGACGGCCCCGGGGTCCCTCAGCCGCGCAGGCGGAGGCCGCGGGGCGACGGGACGAACCCGGCCTCGGTGAGCGCCGCCGCGAGCGGGGAGTCGAACACCGCGTCGCCGTCGGCCCTCTCCACGTCGAGGCGGCCCAGGATCCCCTCCCTCACCGAGAGCGACAGCGCGTCGACGGCCCGGCGGAGGTCGTCGGCGTCCTCGGAGTACGTGAGCAGGGAACGGCCGCCCTTCTCCACGTACAGGACCAGCCGGCCGTCCACCAGGGCGACGACGGCCCCGGCCTTGCGACCCGGGCGGTGCCCGGCGCCCTCCTGCTCCCGATCGGGCCACGGGAGGGCCGACCCGTACGGGTTGGCCGGGTCGGAGGCGCCCAGGACTACGGTCTCGGGGTCCGCGCCTGGGCGGGCGGGTTCCCGGAGCCGGTCCACGGCGCCGGGGAGGGCGAACTGGGCGGCTCCCAGCCCCTCGACGAAGTACCCCCGCCGGCACCGCCCGGCGTCCTCCAGGGCCCGGAGCACCGGGTAGACGCCGGCGAACCCTCCGGGGACGCGCTCGGACGCCACCGCGCCCCGGGTGAGCACCCCGTGGCGGTGGAGGAGCTGCTCCGCCGAGGCGTGCAGCCGGCGCGTGGGGTCGGCCTCCTGGGGCGGCAGCAGGCTCCACCGCCCGGCACCGGCCGGGGGCCCCAGGCGGGACGGGAACGCCGGGGAGCGCCGGCGGTGCCGGGACCGGGCCCGTCCCCCGGCCCGGCGGAGCCCGCCGCCCCCCACCAGGGCCCGGAGCGGGGCCAGCGTGTCGTTCGTGGCCAGGCCGGCCCACACGAGCTCCCAGAGGCCCATGAGCACCTCGGCGTCGTCCAGCGAGCCCACCGCGTCGACCACCTGGCGGAAGAAGAGGGCCCCTCGCCCCTCCAGCTCGGCCCGGATGGCCTCCCCCGCCCCGGAGAGCTCGGCGGGCGGAGGCTCGGGCAGGAGGAGGGGCGCCCGGTCGGCCAGGAGGAGGATCACCCAGCCGTCGTCCGCACCCAGGGCTCCCGTCCCCGCCCACACGACCTCCCCCGCGGCGCAGAGCTGGTCGAGCAGCACCGGGGAGTACCCGGGCAGCCTGGCCGGGAGGACCTGCCGCTCCAGGGCCGAGGCGGGCACCGGCGCCCCCTGGAGCTGCTCGATCGCGCGGTACAGCGCGTCGACGTCGGCCCGGGCCGGACCGGCCCGCCCCACCCCCTGCCAGGCCGCCAGGAACCGGGGGAGGTCCTCGGCGGGGACGGGCTCCACCTCGCGCCGGAGGGCGGCCAGCGTCCGCCGGCGGAGGCGGCGGAGGACCTCCGCGTCCACCCACTCCCGGTCCGGGGCGCCGGGCCGGAACCCGCCCCGGAGGACCCGCCCGGCCTCCGCCAGGCGCCCGAGGGCCTGGTCGACCACGGCGACCCCCAGGCCCAGCCGCGTGGCCGCCTCTCCCGCGGTGAACGGCCCGTGGGTCCGGGCGTACCTGCTCACCAGGTCCCCGAGCGGGTCGGCCACCGGCTCGAGGAGGGCCTCTGGGAGCCCGGGGGGCAGGGCCGCGCCCAGGCCGTCCCTGAACCGGGAGGCGTCCTCCAGGGCCGCCCAGCGCTCCTCGCCGGCCACCCGGAGGGGCACGGCTCGCCGGGTGACCTCCAGCTCGGCCAGCCACCCCCGCGCGGCGGCCGGGTCCGCGGCCCGGACCGCGACCTCGGCCTCGGAGAGGTCCCCCAGGAACCGGAGCGCGTCGTGGAGGTCGTCGGCGTCCCGGACGCGCCGGTCCTCGGCCACCCGCTGGAGCTCGAGCTCGAGCTCGGCCAGGACCTCGGGGTCGATCAGCTCCCGGAACTCGGCCTGCCCGAGCAGCTCGGCCAGGACCCGGCGGTCCAGCGAGAGGGCCTGGGCCCGGCGCTCGGCCAGCGGGGCGTCGCCCTCGTACAGGAACGCGGCCACGTACCCGAACAGGAGCGACGTGGCGAAGGGAGAGGGGACGGGGGTGTCCACCTCGACCATGCGGACCTCTCGCCGCTCCAGGGCGGCCATGAGGTCGATCAGGCCGGGGACGTCGAAGACGTCCTGGAGGCACTCCCTGAACGTCTCCAGCACGATGGGGAACGAGCCGTACCGCGAGGCCACCTGGAGGAGCGAGGCGCTCCGCTGGCGCTGCTGCCACAGCGGCGTCCGCCGGCCGGGCTGCCGGCGGGGCAGCAGGAGGGCCCGGGCGGCGCACTCCCGGAACCGGCTGGCGTAAAGGGACGAGACGCCGACCTGCCCGACCACCAGGTCCTCGACGTCCTCCGGGTCGAAGAGCACCGAGCCGGCCGGCGGAGCCTCGTCGGCCTCGGGCAGCCGGACCACGATCCCGTCGTCGTCGTACATCGTCTGGACCTCGAGGCCGAGTCGCTCGCGGACCCGGGCCTCGATGGCCTGGGCCCACGGCGCGTGGACCTGGGCCCCGAACGGCGAGTGGACGCACAGGCGCCAGTCCCCCAGCTCGTCGCGGAACCGCTCCACGACGATGGTCCGGTCGTCCGGGAGCACGCCGGTGGCCTCCCGCTGCTCCGTGAGGTACGCCACCAGGTTCCCCGCGGCCAGCTCGTCCAGGCCGGCCCCCCGGAGCCTGGCCAGCTGCCCCTCCTCGTCCATCCCGGCCAGCTCCCGGAGGAACGCGCCCAGGGCCCGGCCGAGCTCGACGGGGCGGCCGGGGGCGTCCCCGTGCCAGAAGGGCATCCTCCCGGGGACGCCCGGGGCGGGGGTCACCAGCACGCGGTCGTGGGTGACCTCCTCGATCCGCCACGACGACGCACCCAGCACGAAGACGTCGCCGAGGCGCGTCTCGTACACCATCTCCTCGTCGAGCTCCCCGACCCGTCCGCCGCGCTCGCCGGCCAGGTGGACCGCGTACAGGCCCCGGTCGGGGATCGTGCCGCCCGACGTCACGGCCAGGCGCTGGGAGCCCGGACGGGCGGTCAGCCGGCCGTCCACCCGGTCCCAGTTGATCCGGGGCCGGAGCTCGGCGAACTCGTCCGAGGGGTACCGGCCGGAGAGCATGTCCAGCACTGCCTCGAAGGCGCTCCGGGGGAGCTCGGAGAAGGGGGCGGCCCGCCCGACCAGGGCCGCCATATCGTCGACGTCCCAGTCGTCCATGGCCACCATGGCCACGACCTGCTGGGCCAGCACGTCGAGCGGGTTCCGCGGGTACCGGATGGCCTCGATCTGCCCACCGCGCATGCGCTCGACGGTGACCGCGGCGGCCAGGAGGTCGCCCCTGTACTTGGGGAACACCACCCCCCGGCTGACCTCGCCGACGTGGTGGCCGGCCCGCCCGATCCGCTGCAGCCCGCTGGCCACCGAGGGCGGGGCCTCGACCTGCACGACCAGGTCGACGGCGCCCATGTCGATGCCGAGCTCGAGCGAGCTGGTGGCCACCACGGCCGGGAGGCGCCCGGCCTTGAGATCCTCCTCGATCTGGAGCCGCTGCTCCCTGGACACCGAGCCGTGGTGGGCCCGGGCGATCTCCTCTCCGGCGGCCTCGTTCAGCCGGGCGCAGAGCCGCTCGGCCAGGTGACGCGAGTTCGCGAACACGATCGTGCTGCGGTGCTCGCGGATCAGCTCCACGACCCGGCGCTCGACGGCCGGCCACACGCTGGACCGCTCGTGGGGGTCGTCCACGGCAGCCTCGCCGGAGGGGGCGGTCATGTCCTCCACCGGGACGACCACCGAGACGTCCAGCTCCTTGGAGCTCGGCGGGTTCACGACCTGGACGGGCCGGCCTCCCGACAGGAACCGGGCCACCTCGTCCAGAGGACGGACCGTGGCCGAGAGCCCGATCCGCTGGGCCGGCCGCGCCATCAGGTGGTCGAGGCGCTCGAGCGAGAGGGCCAGGTGCGCGCCGCGCTTGGTGGCCGCGACGGCGTGGACCTCGTCGACGATCACGGTCTCCACCGCGGACAGGGCCTCGCGGGCCTGCGAGGTGAGCAGGAGGAACAGCGACTCCGGCGTGGTGATCAGGATGTCCGGCGGGTGACGGAGGAACCGGCGCCGCTCCTCGGCGGGCGTGTCGCCGGTCCGGATCGCGGTGGAGATCTCCGGGACCGGGAGGCCGAGTCGCTGCGCCGCGGCCCGGATCCCGACGAGCGGTGAGCGGAGGTTCCGCTCGATGTCCACGGCCAGCGCCTTGAGCGGAGAGACGTAGAGCACCCGGACCCCGCGCTCCTCCGGGGACCGCCCGGGGGCCGTCGCCGTGGCCGAGAGCCGGTCCAGGGCCCAGAGGAACGCGGCCAGGGTCTTCCCCGAGCCCGTGGGCGCCACGACCAGCGCGTCCCGGCCGGAGGACACGGCCTCCCACGCGCCGACCTGGGCCGGCGTGGGCTCGGCGAAGGCCGCGGCGAACCACTCCCTGGTGGCCGGCGAGAACCCGGCCAGGGGTGCCAGTGGTGGCAGGGGCCCGGAGGCGACGGGTGGACCGACCATGGGCCCATCTTAGGTTCGACCGCCGACACCGGCCCGACGGCGGCGGACGAGGTGGGGCACCAGGGCGAGCACGCCCAGGACGACGAGAGCCCCGCTCACCACGAGGAGGATCCCCCAGGGCCCCGAGCTCCCCCCGAGCTCCACCGTCCCGGGCTCGAGGAGCGCGTCGAAGGCGAGGTACGGCGTTCCCGGCCGCTCGGCCGCCCGCGCCCAGAACTCCTCGGAGCCGACCACGCCGATGACCCGGGGAAGGTACCCCGGCGCCGCCGCCACCAGCGTCACCGTGGCGCCCGTGCCGGGATCGGGCACCAGGACGGGGACGCGGCCGTCCACGGGGACGGCCTCGTACGCGTACCCCCGCCCCTCGCCCGGTGCCGGGTGGTCCACGAAGGCCACGACCGAGACCTCCACGCCGTGGGCCTCGACGGTGGCCTCGAGCTCCGGGAGGACGGGCGGCCCGTAGCGGATCGTCGGTGGGCCCGCGGGCCGGCCGTCCGGGCCGACGGGCGGGTGCCCGGTCGGCCCCACCTCCGCGCCCGGCTCGTACCGCCGTATCCCCCCGGGGTCGTCGTAGAACCCGTGAGCGATGAAGACCTGGTCGACATCCTCCGTCCCGTCCCCGTCCCGGTCGAGCCCTCCGAACCGGTCCATCAGGACGTCGTGCAGCTCGGCGACGTCGAAGATGTGCCCGTAGTCGTCCGGCTTCCCGGCTTTCGGATCGGCCGTGCTGCCGTCCTCGAGCGCCGACCAGAGCTCCTCCACGGAGAGGTCGATCGGGTCGTCGTCCACTGCCGCGTCACGCAGGCCGGTGATCCGGATCGTCGAGTATCCGATCCCCTCCGGGACCGGGACCATGAACTGCGCGGCGCCGCCCACCCCGAGGCGGTCCTCGCCGGGGGCGATCCACACCGACCGGGTGGCCAGGACGTCCCCGGACTCCCCCAGGAACCGGACGAACAGCCGGGCCAGCGACGACCCGGGAAGGCCCCGGACCTCGCCCACGACCAGGCCGCCCAGGTCGACGAACCTCACGTCGTCCACCGGAACGTCGGCCGGCCCGGCCGCCGCGTAGTCGCCCGGCCCGTCCTCGAAGTCCAGGAGCAAGGAGGCGACGGCGAGCTCCTCGTACCGGCCTCCCGCCGACCAGACGTCGAGGTCGGCCTCGAGGTCCTGCTCGGCCCCGCTCCTGAATCGGAACCTCGGAGGGCGGCCCTCCACGTGCTTGGCCACCATGGTCGAGAAGAACGTCGCGAATCCCTCGATCCACGAGTCGTTCGACGAGTACGGGTTCCCGTAGTAGCCGCCGTGCGGGACCCTGCCGGGCGGCGACGGGTCGCGGTCGTCGTTCACGTCGACCATGAGGGCGTGCCCGAACTCGTGGTAGATCGTGTCGTCGGCGACCAGGCCCTTGCCGGCGCTCTCCGACACCTCCAGGCCTATGTACGGCGCTCCGGAGTTCGACGAATAGAACGCGCCCAGGGTGCCGTCGCAGAGCTCGTCGACACCCGAGTCGCACCACGTCACGACCGACAGGGGAAGGCCGTGGTCGAGCCGGGCCCCCAGGGTTCCCTCCGCGAACGCGATCGCCGTCGAGAGCTGCCGGTACATCGCCCACAGGTCCCGCCAGTCGTCCGCGGAGCTCGGCGTGGCGACGGTGGCGTCCCGGCCGATCACCGGGTCCTTCACGCAGCTCTCGCCGACGGGAGCGAACGGGGCGGTCCTGGCCTCGGCCACCGCGTCGACGGGCCCGGCGCCGGGGACCTGCCGGTACAGGAACCGGAACCGGGGCCGAGGCCCCCCTTCCTGGAGGAGCAGGGACACCGTCACGAGGTCCGTGGCCGGGTCGAACGCGGACCCCGGCGGAACGAACCCCGAGAAGCGGTATCGGCCCTCGCCGTCGGTGGCCGTCTCGGCCTGGAGCCCGGGGCCGTTCAACTGGACGAGCACGTTGGCCACGGGCCGCCCGAGCGAGTCGGTGACCAGGCCGCCGACCTCGCACACGGCGACGTCCGGCGAGGGGGACGGGCTCGGGGAGGCCGTCCCGGGCGACGCCGTGCCGCAGGCCACGGCCCTGGCCTCGGCGGCGGCCAGGAGCCGTCCGGCCAGCCCGACGATGGCCTCCCGGGGCAGATCTCCCGGGGGTGACGTGTGGTACCGGTACGAGACGTGGGCCGCGTGCGACGCGCTCCCGATCGCTCCCCTGGCGTTGTACCCGTCGTCGGTCTCGAACGTGGCCGCCAGCGGGCACTCCGGCGGGCTCGACCCCGGCTCGAACCAGGTGACCGCGACCTGCCCGGCGTCGTAGTCGACCTTCGAGTACGTGCAGAAGAAGTGCCACTCCGAGCCGGACACGGTGATCTCACCGCCGGCGAAGAGCTCCGTGCCGCCGAGGTCGGGGCAGTCGAACGCGGCGTCCTGGCCCCGGGCCGGGCCGCCGGCCAGGACCCCCGCGACCGCCATCAGCGCGGCGACCGGACCGGCGACCGCACGTCTCACGTGACGAACACCATCGCACCCCCCGCCCACCGGCATGAAACACCCGCGAGGTGGCCCGCTCAAGAACCCTTCGGGCCGGGCACGGCGCCTCCGTGGGCACCGGCCGCCGTAAAGTGGATAGACTCCCGCTGGCGCCGGGCCGACGGCGCCCAGAAACCACCGGGTAAGCGCTAGGAGGCGAGCGCCCGTGGCACGGAAGAAGTCGGTGTACGGCCCCATCTACCGGGGCCGGGAGGGACAGTGGTCCTGGATCCTGCACCGGGCCACCGGGGTCGGCGTCATCCTCTTCCTGTTCGCCCACGTTGTGGACACCGCGGTGGTGGGATGGGGCCCCGACGCCTACAACCGGGTCGTGGCCGTGTACCACAACCCGTTCATCCAGTTCCTGGAGCTCGTGCTGGTGGGCATGGTCATCTACCACGCCTTCAACGGGGTCCGGATCATGATCATCGACTTCTGGCCCAAGGCCTCCGAGTACCACGTCCCGATCTTCTACGCGACCGCGGCGCTGTTCGTGGCGGCCATGGTCCCGGTCACCTGGATCATCGGGAGGAACATCCTGGAGGCGCTCTTCTAGATGGCCACCCGGACGGACGAGCCGGCCGGCCGGCCCATGGAACCGGGCCCCGGGACCGGCCGCGGGCTGGGCGCCAACCGCACGGGCCGGGACCGGCCGGTGGGGGGCTTCGAGCTGTGGTCCTGGCTCTTCATGCGGGTCTCCGGCCTGCTGCTGCTCTTCCTGGCCGTGGGCCACGTCCTGATCATGCACGTGATCGACGAGGGCGTGGAGCGCGTGGACTTCGCGTTCGTCCAGCTCCGGTGGGGGAGCCCGTTCTGGCGGACCTGGGACTGGCTGCTCCTCACGTTCGCCCTGATCCACGGGGTGAACGGGTTGCGGGTGATAGTCCTCGACTACGTCAGGCGGCCGGGCGCCCGGTTCGTCCTGAACTGGTTCTTCTACCTGACCGGCACCGTGCTGTTCTTCCTGGGCACCGTGATCGTGTTCACCTTCGACCCCTCGGCGTGGCCCGCGACCTCGTGACCCCATGACCGTCACCCACACGTACGACGCCGTGATAGTGGGCGCCGGCGGAGCCGGGCTCCGCGCCGCGATCGAGGCCTCCGGCCGGGTGAAGACCGCGGTGATCTCGAAGCTCTACCCCACGCGGTCGCACACGGGCACCGCCCAGGGCGGGGTGTGCGCGGCGCTCGGGAACATCGAGGAGGACTCGCCGGAGTGGCACACCTTCGACACCGTGAAGGGCGGCGACTACCTCGTCGACCAGCCCGCCGCCGCGCTGATGTGCGAGGAGGCCGTCGAGGCGATCTACGAGCTCGAGCACTGGGGGCTCCCCTTCAACCGGACCGACGACGGGCTGATCGACCAGCGGCGGTTCGGGGGGCACACCAGGAACCACGGGGAGGCGCCGGTCCGGCGGGCCTGCTACGCGGCCGACCGGACCGGCCACATGATCCTGCAGACCCTCTACCAGCAGTGCATCAAGCATGACGTCAACTTCTTCAACGAGTTCCAGGTAGTCGACCTTATTATCACCGATGGACGCTGCGCGGGTGTAGTGGCCATGGAGGTGGCGAC
>JACQTL010000016.1 GCA_016210805.1 Actinomycetota bacterium
CGTCCTTGTGGATCTGGAGGGCCGCGGTCCCGTACTCGAGCTCGTACTCCTCGGTCTCGGTGTCGTACGGGAGCTTGCCCTCCTTGCGCACCGGGACGAACCCCGCGCCGAAGTGGTAGGCGACCGGAGAGGCCAGGATGAACCCCCGGGCCTCGATCCCCACCACCTTGTCCACGCTCCCCCGCCCGTAGTGCACGACGATCAGGTCGATCACGGTGGAGAAGGCCAGCTCGTCCGCGAGCAGCGGGGTGATGTCCTTGAAGACGATGCCCGGCTTGGGGAAGTCGGCGACGTCGCGGATCCGCTCCTTCAGCCGCTCGATGTCCACGCCCTCACCTCCGGTCGGGCTCGCCCTCCGAGCCCCCACGATCGCCCACGCGGGCCCCCGGATTCTCCCACGACACCGGGCGGGGCCGGGTCACCCGCGGCGGGCGGCGCGACCTCGCCGGCCGGGAGGGGCTACCTGCGACGGCGCTTCGATGAGGGCTTACGCCGGCTCTTGGCCCGGGGCGGGGACGCCCGGCCGGGGCGCGCCGGGCCCGACCGGGTCGCCGCGGGGGCCTGGGCGGCGGCGGGCTCCTCGCCCGCCTCGCGGCCCTCCCCGGACGAGGGCGGAACGGCCTGCAGCCGGCTCCGGGAGGCCACCCGGGCCGCGGTCCGTTCGCGGATCTGGATCAGCCTGGGCTCCCGCTCCTTCAGCACGGCCAGGAACGGAGCGGCCAGGAAGATCGACGAGTAGGTCCCGACCCCGACCCCCACGAAGAGGGCGAAGGCGAAGTCCTTGAGCGTCTCACCCCCGAACAGCAGGAGGGCCGTCACCGGGAGCAGCGTCGACAGTGAGGTGTTCACCGAGCGCATGAAGACCTGGTTCAGCGAGAGGTTGACCACGCCGCTGTACGTGTCCCGGGCCACCAGGGCCATGGACTCGGTGTTCTCCTTGATCTTGTCGAAGATGACCACGGTGTCATAGAGCGAGTAGCCGAGGATCGTGAGGATGGCGATCACGGTGGCCGGCGTGACCTCCCGCCCCACCAGGGCGTAGACGCCGGCGGTGATGAGGAGGTCGTGGACCAGGGCCACCTGGGCGGCGACGGCCATCTTCCACTCGAACCGCAGGGCGATGTAGATCGTCACCAGGACCAGGAACACGATCAGGGCCTGGAGGGCCTTCCGGCCGATCTGGGCCCCGAACGTGGGACCCACGTCGCGCGTGTTGTTCTCCTCGGGGCTGATCCCGGCCTGCTCGGCCAGCGCCTCCAGGAGCCGGTCGCGCTCCTCGGGCTCCTCGGTGAGGCTCCCCGTGGTGATCGAGATCTCGCCGCCCCCCACGACCTGGATCTCGGCGTCGGCCCGGTCGAAGTCGCGGAGCACGTCGCGGACGTCCTCCACCCCGACGCCGGCCCGGTTCGGGTACCGGATCTCCGCCCCGCCCTGGAACTCGAGCGACAGGTTGAGCTTGATCACGAGCAGGCCGAACACGGACAGCAGCACGAGGAACCCCGACAGCGCGAACCACCACCGCCGGCGCGGGATCAGGGGAAGGTTCGGTGTCCGGTGCCCCCGGAAGGTGGCCACGGCGTCCCGGAGGCTCATCGGGAGCCTCCCGCGACCTCGGGCACCGGGTCGGCGGCCACCCCGCTCCGCAGCCCGATCCCCCGGAGGTTTGCCAGGGTCTGGTTCCGCGCGATGAGGAAGACCAGGGGCCGCTTGAAGAAGTAGACGACGAACATGTCCAGGGCCGTGGCGATCCCGAGCGTCAGGGCGAAGCCCCGCACGGCGCTGATGGCCAGCACGTACAGCACGGCGGCGGCCAGGATCGTCACGAGGTCGCCGGCGATGATCGTCTTCCAGGCCCGGCGGAAGGCCGGGACCACGGCCACCCGCAGCGTCTTGCCCTTGCGGACCTCGTCCTTCAGCCGCTCGTAGAAGACGATGTACGAGTCGGCCGTGATGCCGAGCGACACCACCAGCCCGGCGATGCCGGCCAGGGTCAGCGAGTACCCGGCGTACCGGCCCAGCACCGCGACGATGGCGATGGCGAGCGTCCCCCACACGGCCATGCCCATCCACGTCACCACGCCGAGCAGCCGGTAGTAGAAGGCCAGCCACAGGGCCAGGGCGATCAGGCCGACGATGCCGGCCTGGAGGCCCTTCTCCAGAGACTCCCGCCCCAGCGTGGCGCTCACCGTCTCGACGGACTCCCTGGTGAGCTCGACCGGCAGGGCCCCGGTCCGCAGGACCACTGCGAGGTCCTTGGCCTCCGGCTCGCTGAAGTTCCCCGTGATCACTCCGGTCCCGCCGGTGATGGGGCTGTCCACGTTCGGCGCCGACTGGACCTCCCGGTCGAGCACGATGGCGATCGCCCCGGTCCCCACGAGCCGCTGGGTGAGCTCGGCGAAGATCCGCGTGGGTCCGGGCTCGAGGTCGAAGCTCACGCACCACGCGATCCCGGGGCCCGGGCACACGTCGGCCGTCCCGGAGTCGACCACCGCGGCCGCCCGCTCCACGCCTCCCACGAACCCCGAATCGCCGCCGGCCGGAGCCAGCCGGTACTTGATCTTCCCGGGGAGCCCGAGGCCCAGGTCGGCGGCGTCCTCCGTCCCCATGAACACCACCTGGGACTGCTCCAGCGCGGCGCTGGAGCAGTCCTCGGGCCCACCGGGGGCGGGCGACGCCGTGGGGCTCGGCTCGGGGCCGGTGCCCGTGGGCTCGGGCGAGGGCTCCGGGGTCGGCGAGGCCTCGGTACCCGGCGACGGGGAGGCGCCGGGGTCGGTGACCGGCCCGGCCTCGCCCCGGGGACAG
Organism: Actinomycetota bacterium; assembly: GCA_016210805.1. Lineage (GTDB taxonomy): Bacteria > Actinomycetota > UBA4738 > UBA4738 > JACQTL01. The sequence continues at coordinate 2,803 of JACQTL010000016.1, forward strand.
GTCACCGGCGTCGTCTCGTAGGAGGGGTCCCCCGGCGGGATCACGGCCAGCACCTCCCGGAACTCCAGGCGAGCCGTGCGCCCGATCAGCTCGAGCAGCCGGCTCTGCCCGATCTCCTGAAGCTGGGCCTCGGCCTCCTCCCGCGTGTCGAAGCAGGGCTCCCGGTCGGCGCCGCTCCCCACGATGCAGAACCGGTCGCCCCGTTCCACGATCTCGCCCTCGGCCAGGCCGGGGATCTGGACCTCGATCGTCCGGTCCCCCAGGAGCTGGAGGGACGGCTCGGCCACGCCCAGCGCGTCCACCCGGGCCCGGATGTTCTCCAGGGCCCGCTCCATGACCGCCTCGTCGGTGCCCTCCGGGGCGGAGAGGGTCACGGCCACCCCGCCCACCAGGTCCAGCCCGAGCTGGGGCCTGACCCCGCCGATGAGCAGGGCGCCGCCTCCTCCCACGAGCAGGCCGACGAAGACCAGCGAGACGACCAGGCCGCGGATCCGGGTCACAGCAGCTTGGCCCCGTTGACGGTCAGCCCGAACGTGCAGTCCAGGGTCTCGGCCGCGCGGCGGCACATGGTCATGCGCCCCAGGAAGATCTCGAAGTACTCCATGACGTGGCTGATCTCGGTGTCGATCGTGAGCTCGAGCGTGATGGTGCGGGCGTCCGAGTCTACCCGCAGGAAGGACTGCTCCGCGGCGTAGTTCACCCGGTCGTGGACGTCCATGGCGATCTCGGCGCTCTTGCGGACCCGGCTCCGGTGGACGTCGGACTTGTCGGCCAGGATCACCGCGGCCGAGATCGGCCCCACGGCGTGCCCCTGCTCCTCCTCGTGGTTGGCGATGGCCGCCATGATGGTGGCCAGGTCGGCGGGGGGCATCTGTCCCCGGAGCACCTGGTAGACGAGCACTGCCCCGGTCTGCCCGTGGTTCTCCCGGGTGGCCATGTTGCCCACGTCATGCAGGTAGCCGGCGATGCTCCCCATCGTGGCCTGGTGCTCGTCGAAACCGAGCCGGGAGAGCACGTTGTAGGCGATCCGGGCCGTGAGGTTGGCGTGGCGGAACCCGTGCTCGGTGTACCCCAGGCCCTCCATGACCCGGTCGGCCGAGGCCACGAACATGGACAGCTCTGCGTTGGCCTGGATGTCCTCCAGGGTGAGGGACGGCTCCGGGGAGGGCGGCGCGGCCGGGGCCTCGCTCACCGCTCCTCGCCGGCCTCCTCGTCCTCCGCGTACCCCTCCTCGTCGTCGGAGTACGCGTCCTCGTCGTCGTACTCCTCGTCGAAGACGAGCTTGCGGGCGATCGCGCTCTTCACCAGCCGGATGCTGGTGCCCGCGGCCACCTCGACGGTCACGGACTCGTCGTCGAGGTCGGTCACGGTGCCGTACATCCCGCCGATCGTGATCACCTCGTCGCCGATGTCGATGCTCGCCACCAGCTCGCGCTGGGCCCGGGCCCGGCGCTGCTGGGGCCGGATCATGAGGAAGTACATGGCCACGAAGATCAGGAGCAGCGGGGCCAGGCTGATCAGCGGGTTGGTCGTGGTCTCCTGGGCAAGCAGCGCGAGGTCAGGGTTCATCAGGGGTGCCTCCTCCGGGTGGGAAGCATACAGGCTGCGCCCGGCTCCACGCGCGGGTAGCTCTCTCCACATCCACCCCCACGATGGTCTTCAGCGTCAAGCTGTTCGCACGCGGATCGGCTCGACCCCGCAGCGGTAGCCGTGATGGTAGGTGAGGGATCATCTCGTGGGTCGGCGGTCGAGCTCTCTCCCGAAGAAAGCTTCCTTGGACTCGAGGATCTCGTCCAACCACAGCGGTTCCCGGAACCTCGCACTCCAAGATCCTTCAGGCGCTCCCACTCGTCGGTGGTGAGTCCCGCACTCGACCCCGCACCGACCTCGGCTTGGCGGACCCAGTTGCGAAGTGCCTCCGAGGAGACGCCGACCATGTGCGTGATCGAGGTGATCAGCGGCTCACCGGGAGGGTGCTCTCCCCGCTGCTCGAACACCATCCGAACGGTCCGCTATCGCGCCCCCTGTGGGTCCGCCGACGCGTCATGGCTCCAACCTCTCTCGAGTCAGAGCCTCCAGGAATCCCGCGACGGCTGAGATCCTCCACAGGCGGAGACCGAATTGCGGCGTGGACGGCCCGGACGATGGCGAGCTTGATCTCCGCGGACAGGCGTCGGTCGCGGATGGGCCCGATCAGCCGCCATTCACTTCTCCCCGCAGCAGCGTGTTCTCGATGGCCAGCTCCTTGAGCGCCTTCGACGTCCGCTCCACCTCGTGCTCGAGCTCGGTGATCTCCCGGTCGCGCCGGGGCCGGCCAGGACCGCGAGCCAGGGCGTCTTTGGCTCCGTGCTTCACCCGGTCCCTGATCGCCCGGAGCTGCCAGGGGGTGATCCCCCACCGCCGGCACACCTCCGCGTCGGTGGCCCCCTTGCGGGAGGACTCCACGAACACCTGCCACTTCTGCTCGGGGTGGGATTTTCGGGCGGTCAATGCGGGCGGAAGGTCAGCCGCAACCCGGACATCCCTGGGCTGATGGACCGGACCCACCGGCCCCCGAGATGCTCGCACTTGAGGTCGTCCGTCTTCAGGGGTTGACCGCGTCGTACGTGTGGGTCCCAGCGCCCGTTCATGGGCGCGGCACAACGGGCCGCGAGCAGCAGGCCATCCGGGGACAGTCAAGACCACCGAGCTATTACAGCGGCGATGGTCATGATTAGGCCCAGAATCCCAAGAGCAGGCGATGCGACACGCAGAATCCAGTACTTGCTCTTCGCATCGAATGAGGACGGCACCTTCGGGTAGTCAGGATGAGTGCGACGAAAATATTCTCCCAGAATCCCCCAGGCGAGAAGAGCGAGCCCGGGAATCAACAGGGATTCCGAGCCTTCCGCCAACCACTGGGAAATCATCCGACCCTCTCAGGGAC
>JACQTL010000195.1 GCA_016210805.1 Actinomycetota bacterium
ATTACCCAGCGGTTAGTTACTTCTAACTAGTTACCCACGAGTAGCTTCAGCTTCGGGGGTCCCTGCGGAACGGGGGTGGGCTAGGGTTGGCCCGGCACGTGAGCCTGATCATCCACCTCGTGGGAACCCCCCGGGTCGAGCGCGGGGGCGTCGACGGCACGCCCCGTGGACGCAAGACCTGGGCCCTGCTCGCCTACCTCCTGCTGACCGAGGCCCCCCCGTCGCGCCGCAACGTGGCGGAGCTCCTGTTCCAGGAGGCCGACGACCCGCTGGGGGCGCTGCGGTGGGGCCTCTCCGACCTCCGGCGCCTCCTGGGAGAGGGGGCCAGCCTGGGGGACGACCCGCTGCGCCTGGCCCTTCCCGCGGGGACCGTGGTCGACGTCGAGGTCCTTGTCCGCGGCTCGTGGGTAGAGGCGGTGCGCCTCCCCGGGCTGGGCAGGGACCTGATCGAGGGGCTGAGCCTCCCGGCGAGCCCCGGATTCGAGCTGTGGCTGGCCAGCGAGCGCCGCCACCTGGCCGGGGCCGCCGAGGCCGCCCTTCGGGAGGCGGTGCTGGCCAGCCTGGCCCGCGGCGATCCCGGGGCGGCCGCCGACCACGCCTTCCGGCTGGTGGGGCAGGCGCCCTACGACGAGAACCACCACGTGCTGCTGGTCCGGTCCCTGTCCACCCTCGGCGACCACGAGGCCGCGGCCCGGCAGGTCGGTCTCGCCACCGAGCTCTTCCGCCGGGAGCTGGGCGTGGACCCCAGCCCCGCCCTCCGCGCGGCCGCGGCGGCGGTCCCGGCCCGGGAGGGCCCGGGGGACGTCCGGGCCACGGTCCTGGCCCGGCTGGAGGCGGGGGAAGCGGCCGTGGCGGCGGGAGCCCTGGAGACGGGGCTGATCGCGCTGAGGCGGGCGGTGGCCGGGTCCCGGGAGGTCGGCGACCACCACCTGCTGGCCCGGTCACTCGTGGTCCTGGGAAGCACCCTGGTGCACGCGGCGCGGGGGACCGACGAGGAGGGGGCGGTCGGCCTGTACGAGGCCTGCTCGCTCGCCGAGGAGATGGGTGACGGCCCCCTGGGGGCCACGGCCCGGCGCGAGCTGGCCTGGATCGAGTTCCTCCGGGCCCGCTACGACAGGGCCCAGGGATGGCTGGCCCAGGCCGCCGAGCTGGCCGGGGGCGACGAGACGGAGATGGCCTGGGTGGAGCTGATCGCCGGCGGATGCCACACCGACACCGGCGACTACGGGGCGGCCTTCCCCGCGCTCCGCTCGGCCGTGGAGCGGGCGGACCGGGCCGGCGCGGACCGGACGGGAGCCGTCGCCGGCGCGCTGCTGGGCCGGGCCCACCTGCTCAGCGGAGAGACCGGCGAGGCCCGGCGGGCCCTCGATCGCTCCCTGGAGCGGGCCCGGAGGGAGGGGTGGACGGCGTTCGTCGCCTGGCCGGAGTCGCTCATCGGGGAGACGCTGCTCCGGGAGGGCGACGTGGACGGCGCGGCGGCCGCCTTCGAGCACGCCTTCGCCCTGGGATGCCAGGTCGGCGACCCCTGCTGGGAGAGCATCGCGGCGCGAGGGCTCGGGCTGGTCGCCGCGGCGCAGGGCGACGTGCCCGGCGCCCTCCAGTGGCTGGAGGAGGCCCCCCGGCGGTGCCGGCGGCTCCCCGACTCCTGGCTGTGGGTGGAGGCCTACGCGCTCGACGCCCTCTGCCAGGTGGCGGTGGCGAGGGGAGCCCCCGCCGCCCCCAGGTGGATCGGCGAGCTGGAGGCCCTGGCGGCCCGGGCCGGGATGCGGGAGCTGCTGGCCCGGGCCACGCTCCACCGGGCGCGGCTGGGCGACCCGGGCGCCCTCGAGGCGGCTCGCATGCTGGCCGCCGGGATCGACAACCCCGCGCTCGCGGCCGACCTCGCCGCGGCCGGAGGCTGACGTGCACTCGCTCCCGGGGAAGGGGCATGCTCTCACACGCCCGTTCACACGGCCCTCCCGCACGCTGAGCGGGAGATGGCCTGGCGCAGAAGAGGAGGAGGACTCATGGCCGATGAGACACCGACCGCCCGCATGGCCGTCGAGGAGCCGTCCGTCAAGGACCAGGCGGGGAAGGTGCTGTCCCACATCGCCGGATACGCGGGGGCGCGGACGATCGAGATCGGCCTGGGGCGGGGGCTGATCGCCGTCCTGGCGGAGCACCCCGACGGCCTCACCCCGGAGGAGCTCGCCGCGGAGGCGGAGCTCGACCCCTTCTACGTGGCGGTGTGGTGCCGCTCCGGCCTGGCCCACGACTTCCTGCGACGGAGCGGGGAGGGCGCGTACGGGCTGGCGCCGCACATGGCCACCGTCCTGCTGGACCGGGGATCGCCGGCCTACGTCGGGGGAACGCTCCAGGTCCTCTCGCAACCGGAGGTCTTCGACAGGTTCGCGGGCGCCCTGACCACAGGGGACCGGACGTGGTGGGACCGGATGAGCCCGGACTTCATCGAGGACGTGTCCGGCACCGGCGGGGCGTTCTACGTTCGGCTGGTCCCCGGCGGGCTGGCCCAGGTCCCCGGCCTGTCCGACAGGTTGCGGGAAGGGGGCCGCATCCTCGACACGGCCTGCGGGGCCGGGGTGGGCCTCGTCCGGCTGGCGGAGGCCTACCCCTCCTCGTCGCTGGTGGGAGCCGACGGAGACGCCTACTCCCTTGAGCTGGCCGCCCAGCGGCTCCGCCGCCACGGCGTCGAGGATCGGGTCGAGCTGGTCCACACGCCGCTCGAGGAGCTCGACCGGGAGGACGAGTTCGACCTCGTCACGAACAACATCTCCATGCACGAATGCCGGGACATCGAGCGGGTCACCGAGAACATCAGCCGGGCCCTCAGGCCGGACGGATACCTCGTGATCTCGGACTTCCCGTTCCCCGACACCGACCAGGCGCTCCGGACGGTGCCGGGCCGGATCATGGCCGGCATCCAGTTCTTCGAGGCCCAGATCGACGACCAGCTCCTGCCGGTGGCGACCTACCTCGACCTGCTGGACCGGCATGGCTTCCGGAACGTGGGGTCGTTCGAGCTCACCCCGATCCACGCGGTCACCCACGGGCAGAGATAGGAAGGGAGGACGACGACATGGACGGCGATCCGGATCGGGACGGGCTCCGGCGAGGCCTGGAGTCCATGGTCGCCCTCGAGTCCCGGCTCGAGGAGACCCTCGCTCTCGCCTCGGCGGCCACGGAGGGATACCTGGAGGCCGCCACCCACATCGATCCGCTGCGCTCGCTGGTGGCGGGGCAGCGGGAGGCCCTCCAGGCCCACATGGAGGAGCTGGGCGACGCGGACGTCCCTCCGGTCGGGACGGCGGTCTCCGCGGCCCTCGAGCCGGCTCCCAAGACGCGGGGCGGCGAGGGGGAAAAGACGGCTCTGGGGAGGCTGCGCGAGGTCGCGACGGCGTTCACGGAGGCCGCCTTCGCGTACGCGGCTCTCCACGCCCTGGCCCATCGCTTCTATCACGTGGCCACCGCCGACCTCGCCGACCGGCACCGGACCAACTACCTCCAGGCCGCTCGGGCCATCCACCGGGCGGTCGGCGACGTGGTGGTGCAGGGGGTGCTGGAGGCCGGCCACGCCTGCCGTTGCCAGTGCCCCTCGTGCGACCCGGGGGTCTGTCTCTGCTGGCACGTTCACGCCGAACCGGACGCGAGCGCCCCGGGGGCGGCAACGGAGGGGATCGTGGTGCGGGCGCCGAGGGCGGACAGCAACGCCGAACGCGCCGGCCTGCGCAACGGCGACGTGATACTCGCGGTGGACGGCCGGGAGATCGGGTCCTACCAGGACATGCTGGACGCGATGCGGGCCCACGAGCCGGGCGACGACGCCGAGCTGCGGGTACGGCGGGGCACGGCCGATCCGCAGGAGCTCACCCTCACTCGCTAGCCGGGCGACGCGGCCAGGTAGGAGCGGATGACCTCCATCCCCTGGTCGAGCACGGGCACGACCATCGGGGAGATCTGCTCCCTGAGCGCCGCCCGCTGCTCCTCGGGGAGGTCGGCCGGCATGTCCTCCGGGTGCAGCCGGTAGATCACGCGGGTCCTGGCCTCGTCCAAGGGGACGAGCTCGATCGTGGTGATCGCGGTGCCCCAGGGAGCCACCGACCGGTCGCTCACGTACGAGAACGGCCGCCAGTCCAGGATGTGCTCCACGACCGCCTCGCCGCCGTGGACGCAGTGGTTCCTGGATCCGACGCCGGGAACGCCCCTGGGGTTCTCCTGGTCGACCCGGTCCGTCCCGGCCTGCCAGATCACCCGCTTGGTCGGGGCGGTGAGCCAGTCCCACACCACGGGCGGCGGGGCGGGCAGCTCGGCCTCGAACTCGATCAGCGCGGCGCCGGGCTCCAGGTACACGACGCTGCGCCGGCGCTCCTCGTCCCACCGGCGCTCGAGGTCGTGGGCGAAGGCCCGGACCTCGCCGACCCCCTCGAAGGACTCGACGTGCTCGGTCATCTCCAGGGCCACCGGCTCGATCCCGAACCGCTCCGTGCAGGCCTCGCTGAACAGCGCGTAGCCGTGGAGGCCCGTGCGCTCCGTCACGGAGTTCTTGAGCAGGCGGTGGGCGAGCACGACGTCGGGACCGACCAGCTCCCGGTTCCCCACGACCTCGTGGACCACGTACGCCCCGTGGTGGAGGAGGAACTTGAGGGACAGGTCCGGGATCCGCCGGCACGCGTCGCACGTGCACGTGGTGACGTGCTGGATGTCCTGGAGCCGGCGCTGGAAGGCGAAGTACGTGCCCTCCACGAGGGTCACCAGGAGAGCGGGGTCCGGGGGCTCCTCGTCGGGGACGGGAGCGTGGCAGAAGACCGCGTCGCCCTCGAGCTTGGCCAGGATCAGCTGCCCGGTTAGCTGCTCCACGACCACCGAGAGGATGTCGGCCAGGATGTCGTGGGAATGCTCGAGCTCGACACCACGCAGGTACTCCGTGTACCCCGTGATGTCCGCGAGGACCAGGCACCCCCGCTCGATCCCCATGGCTGTCGCGATCCTACGCCTCCGTCGCGGCCGGAGGGACCGGCCCAGGACCCGTTCGCACGGGGAGCCTTCCCGGATCACCCGAACCCGCCCCGGCCCGGGCGGCCCCGATAGGCTCTGTGGATGATCTGGCGGGAGCCACCCCGGGGCGGGTACCCGGACATGCGCTTGTTCGCCCTGTCGGGGCTGGAGCAGATGCGCTCGTACATGCGGGGATACGGTGTCCCCCCGCCGATCGCCCGGCTCACCGGGATGCGCCCCAGCGCGGTGGAGCCCGGCGACGTGACCTTCACGATGCCGGCCACGGGCTGGCTCCTCTCTCCGGCCGGGGTTATCGGCGGCGGGGTCCTGGCCATCCTGGCCGACGCGCCCCTGGGATCGGCGGTCCAGACGGCGCTCCCTCCCTTCACGCCCTACACGACGGCCGAGCTGTCGATGACCTTCCTGCGACCGGCCACGCCCGAGAGCGGGCTCCTGGCCTGTCGGGGGACGCTGATCCATGCCGGGCGGTCGATCGGGCTGTCGGCCTGCACGATCCACGACGAACGGGGGAGGCTCCTCGCGCACGGCACCTCGCGGTGCCACGTGTTCCCGCCGGTAGCTCCCCCGCCGGAGGGACCGCCCGACATCGGCGAGCCGGCCGGGCCCGATCCGGATCCCGATCCGCCCGATCCCCACC
>JACQTL010000201.1 GCA_016210805.1 Actinomycetota bacterium
GGCCTGAAGTGGGACATGGGATGGATGCACGACACCCTGCGGTACTTCTCCAAGGAGCCGATCCACCGGAGGTTCCACCACAACGACCTGACCTTCCGCTCGCTGTACGCGTTCACGGAGAACTTCATGCTCCCGCTGTCCCACGACGAGGTGGTCCACGGGAAGGGGTCCCTGCTCGGGAAGATGCCCGGCGACGACTGGCAGAGGTTCGCCAACCTCCGGGCCCTCCTGGCCTACATGTGGGCCCAGAGCGGGAAGAAGCTCCTGTTCATGGGGGCCGAGATCGGGCAGTACCGGGAGTGGGACCACGACGGCGGGCTGGACTGGCAGCTCACCGAGTCCGGCCGGCACGCCGGGGTCCAGCGCCTGGTCGAGGACCTGAACCGCATGTACCGGGCCGAGCCGGCCCTCCACGAGCTGGACAGCGACGGCGGGGGGTTCGAGTGGATCGACGCCAACGACAACGAGGCCAGCGTGATCACGTTCCTCCGCAGGGCCCGGTCGAGCGACGACCTCGTCCTCTTCGCCGCGAACCTCACCCCGGTGCCCCGGCACAACTACCGGATCGGGGTAGACCGGGAGGGCTTGTGGCGGGAGATCATGAACACCGACGCCGAGCTCTACGGGGGGAGCGGGCAGGGGAACCTGGGGGGCGCGGAGTCGTTCCCGGTCCCCATGCACGGGCGCGAGCGGTCGATCAACGTCACGCTGCCCCCCCTGGCGTGCGTCCTGTTCAAGCACGAGGGCTCCCCGTAGCGGGCCACCCGGGGCGCGGATAGGGGAGGCGGGGGAGCGTGCGAGCGTGGCCGGGCCAGCCCTACCCCCTCGGGGCGACGTGGGACGGGCAGGGCGTCAACTTCGCGATCTTCTCCGAGCACGCCGACGGGGTCGAGCTCTGCCTGTTCGACCCGCGGGACGACCGGGTGGAGACCGACCGGATCAGGCTTCAGGAGCGCACCGACCTGATCTGGCACGCCTACCTGCCGGACGTCCGGCCGGGCCTCCTGTACGGGTACAGGGTGTACGGCCCCTACGCCCCGCGGGAGGGCCACCGGTTCAACCCGGCCAAGCTGCTCCTGGACCCGTACGGGAAGGCCGTCTCGCGCACGATCCAGTGGGACGACTCCCTGTACGGCTACCAGATCGGCCACCCCGACGAGGACCTGGCTCCCGACCATCGTGACAGCGGGGCGTTCATGCCCAAGAACGTGGTGGTGGACCCGGCGTTCACGTGGGGGGACGACCGGCCTCCCCGGACGCCGTGGAACCGCACGGTGATCTACGAGTGCCACGTGAAGGGGCTGACCCACCTGCATCCGGCCATCCCCCCGGAGCACCGGGGGACCTACCTGGCCCTGGCCTCCGAGCCGGTCGTCGACCACCTCCAGGCCCTGGGGATCACGGCGGTCGAGCTGCTCCCCGTGCACCAGTTCGTGAACGATCGGCGGCTCGTGGACGCGGGGCTCACGAACTACTGGGGCTACAACTCGATCGGCTACTTCGCCCCCGACGTCCGCTACGCGACGGGGCATCTCGGCGAGCAGGTCCGGGACTTCAAGTCGATGGTCAAGGGGCTGCACCGGGCGGGGATCGAGGTGAACCTCGACGTCGTCTACAACCACACCGGCGAGGGGAACCACCTCGGGCCCACCCTTTCGTTCCGGGGGATCGACAACGCCGCCTACTACCGCCTGATGCCCGACGACCTCCGCTTCTACATGGACTTCACGGGGACCGGCAACAGCATGAACATGCTCCACCCCCGGACGATGCAGCTGATCATGGACTCGCTCCGGTACTGGGTCGGCGAGATGCACGTCGACGGGTTCCGGTTCGACCTGGCCTCGTCCCTGGCCCGGGAGCTGTACGACGTGAACCGGCTGGGGACGTTCTTCGACATCATCCAGCAGGACCCCGTGCTGTCGCAGGTCAAGCTGATCGCCGAGCCGTGGGACGTCGGGCCGGGCGGCTACCAGGTGGGGAACTTCCCGGTGGGGTGGGCGGAGTGGAACGACAAGTACCGCGACACCGTGCGGCGGTTCTGGCGGGGCGACCCCGGGCAGGTCGCGGACCTGGCCTCCCGGCTGTCCGGCTCGAGCGACCTCTACCAGCTGTCCGGCCGCCGCACGTACGCGAGCGTCAACTTCGTCACCGCTCACGACGGGTTCACCCTGCACGACCTGGTCAGCCACGAGCGCAAGCACAACGAGGCGAACGGCGAGGACGGCCGGGACGGCACCGAGGAGAACTGGAGCCGGAACTGGGGGCAGGAGGGCCCGGCCGACTCGCCGGCCGTGCGGCGGACGCGCGAGCGGATCAAGCGCAAC